>JAEYVS010000002.1 GCA_023429265.1 Bacteroidota bacterium
TCATCTCACCCTTAAAACCGATCTTAATATGAGTACCATCGCAGTACGGCTTATTTTTGGAATGCCCGCACCTGCACAAAGCCATCTTCTCCTTTACTTCAAACTCCTTCCCGTGCTTCCAGTCCACCGCAGAACCCTGTTCATTCACTAACCGTTCTATCTCCGTCATCTTGCTTAAACCGGTGACAATATAGCACCCGTCCTCGTTGATTTTGATCTTTGGGGAATCACTCATGCTGTACCCCCTTTTTATTTTTTTGAAATAATCCATTACACTTCTCTCCGTTTCGGTTCGTAAAATAATATCCTCTGTAAATAGTTCATTTCTGAGATTTTCGTAAAGAAAGATAATGTGTTCAAGACTAATGATCAAAGACTCTTTATTATATTCCGAAATTGTCAATTTCAGCAGCTCAAGATCATCTTTTCCAATAAGTGTTTCCATCTTTCGGACTCCTCTCGGAAAATTTCCGTTTTTAATATGCAGAAGGGGTCCCAATACCATTTCCCGCATAAATCCCAATCCATCGAAGGCTTCGAAATATTCTCCTCTGCCGATCTTAACCAGAAGATAATGCACCCATGTCCAGAACCTGTCTTCCATCCATTGAAATGTCGGAATAGGAAATCTCGCCTCCGTCTCTTCAATGATCTTTCTTAAAGTATCACCGGTATCATGCAGTATTACCGGGTCTTCCACACGCTTATGAAATTCCTCCACTGTAAGAAATTTTAAATCCACATGCAGAAGTGGATCATCATACAGACATATCAATACTCTCGGATCACCTACATGCTCACCCGTGAAACCATTTAATAATTTTCCCAGCTTCTCAGCGTACGCTAGCATTTGTTCTTTATCGTCTGAGATCTTATCTCTGGTTACGATTATCAGATCCAGGTCGGAAAAATCATCAAGCTCATTTGTCAGCCATGAACCGCCCGCAGTAATGCCTATAACTTCTTTGTTATGTTCTAATGCTTCAACAGCCTTTTTTGCAAACTCTTTTTGCATAATGAGCTAATATAATAATTGTCTACCGATTTTGAAATAATCTTAGGGTATGAACTCTCAATTTATTAGTTTAGAAATAATTATTATATTTCTTTGTACTTATTCGGGATGTAGCGCAGTCCGGTAGCGCACTTCGTTCGGGACGAAGGGGCCGCTGGTTCGAATCCAGTCATCCCGACTAATAAAACATATTTAATTCTTAATTCTAAACTCTTAATTTCTCGATTTGTACAAGTACCCTTAGTTCTTGTAAAGAAATATTTAAAGCTTACTAGATGTGTATACTTTGACATCTGATCCTTCCGCCAACATCACACTATATGGTTCCGCCCCGTTCAAAAAGCTCCACTTCGTTCCATACAAATGCGTAAAATCAACATTATTATCACAGGTGATCAAAGGATATATATTCCACACCGGGTGCTCCACTTGATATACCAGTGTCTCACCCCGCCTGTTTACCCCATACCCGTATGAATGCTCTTTAAAGAAATGCTCCTTCGAATCTTCTGCTGGAGTATAAGGCTCATTTTTCCCCTCCGCGGTTATAAAAAACTCTCTCCCTTTATACTTGAGAGTATGTTTAACCTGGACAACTTCATTAACCGAGATCACACTCTTCATTTTTATGCTTTTGTAAGGCTCATTATAAATTCTATTGGCTATAAACGAAATAAAAAATCTCGGCACAAATTCCCTGATAAATACAACCCCCCTCCTTCCGCTATCTTTCTCTCGCACATAATACCTCAGGTTTATCTCCGGAAAGTTTACGTGAAAGAGTATCCGTCTTCCCTTCACCCTTGTATTAATAAAATCGAATGCTACCAGGCTTATAAATGCATTTTCATCTTGATTATCGAGAGTGTCGGGTTCAAGCCCGTCGGGAATGTTAGTCGTGAGAACCTCGGAGGGTATTTTGTAGGTTACAAGTATCAGGTTCCGCCACTCAGCTGTTAGAAAAACCTTACTCATAATTGCAAAAAAATTAGTTTAAAAACAATTCCTGCGCCGGCTTATGTGAAAGGAATAACGGCATGCTTTCCGTATATCCGTAAGCCCCTGCATTTAGCACTGCCAGTACATCTCCGGGTCTGACATCATTGAGCATCGCGGCATTATCGAACCTGTCAAGCGAAGTGCAGAGCGGTCCCGCCACCATATATTCATCCATATCGTCTCTCCCGTTATAGATAGCAGAGAGGTTTATAATTGGATGAGGATGCCGAATGAGTATAGGACGTATCAGATGGTGAATACCCCCGTCAATAAGAGCGATCTTTTTGCCGTTAGATATCTTAGTATATAAAACCTTCGTTACATATATTCCGCTCATTCCGGAAAGATACCTGCCCGGTTCGTACATCATCTCTGCATCGGAGAGAAAGTCCTTGTATTCCGGCGCGTTCAGCAGCTCCTTCAAAGCATTTCCCAGTTTTGCAATATCCAGCTCCTTTTCATCACTGTCATAAGGAATACCGAAACCTCCCCCCATGTCGAGCCTCTTTAATGGGATGTCGAAATTACTGCTGATCTCCATCGCTGTTTCAATTACATCCCGGGTGTTATTATATATCTTTTCCCAGTCAAGTATCTGTGACGAATTAAAAATATGTATTCCCTTTAGTTTCACATTTTTCATCGCCAGCGCTTTCTCGATGAATTCAGGCACGTAGTCTACATCGATTCCGAATTTACTTACACCCATTCCGCCTATGATAGGATTTGACTCTCCGGCTTCGAATGGCGGGTTTATCCTTAATAGAATTTCCTGCGTAGTGTCATTAAACTCTGCCATACTGTTCAATAACTCAAGCTCTTGCAGCGACTCAACGT
>JAEYVS010000080.1 GCA_023429265.1 Bacteroidota bacterium
ATTGAGTTCACCATCTGTAATTGGTATTGAGACTGAGCTGCCCATCAGCGAGCTCTTTATATGCGCGGGCATATCATCGCTTCCTTCGTAGTTATGCCGGTAGTATGGAGCATCCTCGGGGACGAACTCATTAAAATGCGATTCAAAATCCTTCCTCACCGTGGGGTCAGCATTTTCATTTATTGTCAGTGACGCGCTGGTGTGTTGAATAAATACGTGACATATCCCTGTTTTAATGCTTTTTATCTCAGGGATAGCGGAGATGACTTCCTTTGTAATTATATGAAAACCACGCGGATAGGGTTTTAATTTAAACTCTTTTTGATAAAATGCGGTCATACTTAAAGGGAACCCGGGTTTTTGCTTTTAAGTATCAATATTATGAAAAATAATCATTACATTTAAATAAATAACTGTAATATATGCGCGCTTCAAAATTATTGTTTGTGAAATTTCTATTTGTCCTGGCATTTGTTTTTGTGACGGAATCTGCTTTTACACAGGTGGTTTATGTTTCACAATGGAAATCCGATGCCGACAAAAAAGTCTATATCACCGAGTGGAAATCCGAAGCTGATATGATAGTCTATGTATCGGAATGGAAATCCGAAGCCCAGCCGAATAGCGGTATATGGTATTTTACCGAGTGGAAGTCCGATGCAGACTGGCAGATATACTATACCCAGTGGAAATCCGAAGCCGACCTGAAGATATACATCACTCAATGGAAGTCCGAGGCGGGCTACACGGATAACTATAAAGGTCCCAGGTAAAAACACACCCCTTCTTCCAATGAGATGATAAGGGATTCATTTATAGTTCTAAGATTTTATAACCTCACCCCTCCCGGCAAGCCGGGATCCCCTCTCCTTGGTAAGGAGAGGGGGCAAGCAAATCCCTAATACAGTTTGATTTAAACCGAAATATGTAGTAACTCTTAGTATTCTCTATTTAATTTAGAATGAAATATCGGTATATTTGATTAATTAATGATATTTCTACGATAAATTAAATTTTGGAGGGAAAAATGCTTTTTTCCGGTAAAATTCAGGAAGAGCTTAATAAGCAGATCAATAAAGAGTTTTATTCCGAATATACATATCTGTCGATGACGGCTTACTTCGAGTCTATCAATCTCGATGGTTTCGCAAATTTCTTTTACGTGCAGGCGCAGGAAGAACATTTTCATGCAATGAAGCTGTTTAATTTTGTTCACCGGATGGGCGGAGTAGTTACTCTCACTTCTCTGGAAGGACCTCCTGTTAAATTCGACTCCATCCTCGACGCATTTAATAAGGCTTTGAAACAGGAAGAAGACATTAAAACAAGCATAGATAATCTCGTGAATCTTGCGAAGAGTGAAAATAATCACGCGGTGGAAACATTCCTCCAGTGGTACGTGGATGAGCAGGTCGAGGAGATAGACCTCTTTAATAAGTATATCGGTAAGCTTGAATTAATAAACGGTGAGGGACACGGATTGCTGATGATGGATAATGAATTCGGACAAAGAAGAGCCGATGCTGCGGTACTTTCGGGGTCTATCAAAGATTAAGGCTATTAACGGTTTCAATATTGAGGCAGGGCAGCAGATGCTCTGCCTTTTTTTATGGCGGAACTTCCATATTCAGAGCTATCTGACTGCAAAATATTCCCATTTATTGTATTAAGTTATATTAGTATTTTGAAAAAAATTCATTTAATGGATCTTTATATAATTAAGCCTGCAGGATATGGAATATAGGGACGAGCAGGACTTTGATCTAAGTATCAAATATTACAGGCAGTTCATCACGGATGAGGAGCTCGTAAATCTCTATCTCACCATCCTGAAGCCCAGGATGATAGAAGAGAAGATGCTCCTGTTATTGAGAAAAGGGCAGGTAAGCAAATGGTTCGCCGGTATCGGGCAGGAGGCAATCGCTGTTGGTGTCACCAATGCTCTCGAACCGGATGAGTATATTCTACCGATGCACAGGAATCTCGGTGTATTCACCACACGCAATGTACCACTCGACAAACTTTTTATGCAGCTCCAGGGTAAGTATGACGGTTTTTCAAAAGGACGTGAAAGGTCATTTCACTTTGGTACGAATGATTATCACATAGTCGGGATGATATCTCACCTCGGTCCTCAGCTTGCGATAGCAGATGGTATAGCATTGGCATCCAAGCTCAAAAAAGAAAATAAAGTTACGGCGGTTTTTACCGGTGAAGGCGGAACAAGCGAAGGTGACTTTCACGAGGCGCTGAATGTTGCAGCGGTGTGGGGACTTCCGGTTATTTTTGTAATCGAAAATAACGGTTACGGACTTTCCACTACTACAGCTGAGCAGTATAAATGCGAGAACCTTGTTGACAGAGCAACAGGTTACGGAATTGAAGGATTTCAGATAGACGGTAATGATGTTGTAAGAGTTTATAAGACTGTCAGTACACTCGCTGAATCGATGCGCGCCGATCCAAGACCTGTACTGCTGGAATGTATGACATTCAGGATGAGAGGCCACGAAGAAGCTTCAGGAACAAAATACGTTCCCCAGGAGCTTTTCGATATGTGGGAAAAGAAGGACCCGGTGAAAAACTATGAAGCATATTTGCTTTCGGAGGGGATCATTACACCGGAATTCGTGGAAGAAAACCGTGAGCTCTTCCTGAAGGAAATAAACGAAGCCATAACTAAAGCGCTGGAAGCTAAGAATCCCGTGCCGGACACTGAGGCGGAATTAAAGGATGTCTATGCTCCCTTTGTACAGGTGCCGCACCTTCCTCAAACAAATGAGAAAGCCGAGTTAAGGTTTGTCGACGCGGTTAAGGACGGTCTGCGGGAAGCATTGATTAAATACCCTGACCTTATCATAATGGGTCAGGACATAGCCGAATACGGCGGTGTCTTTAAGATCACTGAAGGATTTTATGAGGAGTTCGGAAAAGAAAGAATAAGGAATACACCAATATGTGAGTCAGCCATCATCGGCGCGGCTCTCGGTCTTTCCATTAAGAAGATTAAATCTGTGGTCGAAATGCAGTTTGCGGATTTTGTTACTTCCGGATTTAACCAGGTAGTAAATAATCTCGCGAAGATTCATTACCGGTGGGGACAGAATGCCGATGTGGTGATAAGAATGCCAGCAGGAGCCGGGGTTGGAGCGGGACCGTTCCATTCACAGTCCAATGAAGCGTGGTTCTTTCATACACCAGGTTTGAAAGTGGTATATCCTTCTACTCCAACCGATGCTAAGGGACTGCTACTTGCATCGGTAGAGGATCCAAATCCAATAATGTTTTTTGAGCATAAATTTTTATATAGAAAGCTCAAAGAGGAAGTGCCTAAGGGCTATTACACCATAGAGATCGGTAAAGCGAGGACTGTAAGAGAAGGGAATGATCTGTCTATCATTACTTACGGACAGGGAATTTACTGGGCTCTCGACGCTATTAAAGAAAATCCGGATATAGATGCCGAAATAATAGATCTGCGTACACTGCTCCCATATGACAAAGAAGCAGTGGAAGAATCCGTAAGAAAAACCGGTAAAGCAATAATTTTACACGAGGACTGCCAGACTGGCGGGATTGGCTCGGAAATTGCATCTTATATCTCAGAGAATTGTTTTCAGAGCCTTGATGCTCCTGTAATGAGAGCAGGAGGTCTGGATACCCCTGTACCGTTTGCTCTGGAGCTGGAAGCTAATTTTTTCCCTGTGGAAAGATTCAAAAAGGCATTGAGGGAGCTCGCGGACTATTAAAATTCTCAAAATATCATAGTCATCAGGTTAGTTTTTATAGTGTGATTTTACACATTTATTATTATCATAATAAATAGCACCGGGGAGGCTGCGGGTAGTCATCTTCTCTTATCTGGCAAAAAATAAGAGATTTTACAAAGATATTTATTTAGGGTGCAACCGGACATTAAGAAAATTAATATTCTCGTAGCCGAAGACAATCTTATTAACCAGAAGCTTATCAATAAGCTGCTGATGAATAGAGGGTATCAAACGCTTGTTGTGGAGGATGGGCTAAAGGCTGTTGAGGCTCTTCACAATAAATCATTCGACCTGGTACTTATGGACATACAAATGCCCATAATGGACGGATACCAGGCTACATCCTACATTAGAAATGTAGAACGCCTGACGGGTGATCATATTCCAATCATAGCTGTAACTGCGTTTGCAATGGACAGCGACCGGCAAAAGTGCTATGAACTGGGTATGGATGACTTCCTTGCAAAACCATTTAATAAGATGGATTTTTATAATGTAATTGAAAAACACTTATCCTCCGGAAGAGTCCCCTCATCCTGACTTTCACTCCGTTATTCTACACTGAACTTTCAGTCAGAGCTTTGTATATTAGTGAGATAATTAAAATTGTTATGATGAATAAACTTTTTTATATCTTCCCTTTATTTTTTATCTGCTTATCACTTTTTTCCTGTCAGGACCCGGCTAATAAAAGCTACGAAACCGATCTTAGCAGTTACTTCGGTAATTATTCAGGAGCATTTGTCTTATATGATTATAATAACAAGTATTACATAAAGCATAACGCTGAGCAGTGCAGTACACGGTTCAGTCCCTGCTCGACTTTTAAATTACCGAACTCGCTCATCGGGCTGGAAACGGGTGTGATAAAAGATGAGAATTTCATTATTCCCTGGGATAGTGTAACGAGGAATAGAGAAGAGCTAAACCGTGATCACGATCTATCTTCCGCGATAAAATCTTCAGTAGTGTGGTACTACCAGGAACTCGCAAGACAGGTTGGTGAAGAGAAAATGAAAATGTATATTGATTCCCTGCATTATGGTAATATGGACATATCAGGAGGAATCGATAAATTCTGGCTCGATAACAGCTTAAAAATTTCAGCCGATGAGCAGGTAGGTTTTATGTATAAGCTTTATACTGATTCTCTGCCCTTCTCAAAGACTAATATGGATATTGTAAAGCGGATCATAATTCAGGACACGCTCGAGAATGGAGCGGTATTTAGTGGTAAAACAGGCAGTAACGGCAAAGACCTCGGGTGGTTTGTAGGCGCGGTAGAGCTCGGCAGCAATATCTATTTGTTTGCCACAAATATCACGGGTGATGGAGCAGATGGCAGACAAGCGAGAGAGATCAGCCGTGAGATAATCAGAAGCCTGAAACTGATACCCTAAATAAATATTAGATAGTATTTATAATTCCCCTAAAAATCCGTATTTTTTAGTGTTGCAGTATTTCATCCTTCGGTAATGGCGAAAAATATCCGGTGGATAAGAAATCAAAATAATATGCGGACTCCCACGTCATTTTTAGTCAGAAGCTCATTTACGCTTACGCTCGTATATTTCGGGCTATGCCTTCTGGGTGTTATTTTTTCATCACAATTTTATGGCACCAATACTTTGATGAAAGTGCTATATGTGCTGTTAAGCACCGTGCTATTCTATTTTCTGGCGGAAGGTCTCCTCCGAGAAAGACGGGGCGATGATTCAAAGCCGGTCCCCAAAAACGAAAAAGAAGCATTATTAAAAGCTAAGGAAAAGGCAGAAAATTCCAATAGGGCGAAGAGTTTATTCCTGGCAAATATGAGTCAGGAGATACGGACCCCGATGAATGGAATTATCGGGATGACGGACATATTATCGCTCACAAAACTTACCGAAGAACAGAAAGAGTACCTTGAAATAATAAAGTATTCTTCTTCGACGCTTCTTGCGATACTCAATGACATAATGGATTATGCCCGCATAGAAGCTGGAAGCTTTAAGCTGGATAGCACGCGGTTTAATCTTAAAGATCTTGTGAGCCAGACCTGCAAAATAATGGAAGGGAATGCAAAAAAGAAGAAGCTCGAAATGAAAATTGAGATGCCTGCGGGAAAGGGTGATCACGAGGTTTGCGGCGATCCTCTTAGGATGAAACAGGTGATGGTAAATCTTTTGAGCAACGCCATCAAGCATACCGAAACAGGATCGATAGAGATGAAGATGATACTGGATAAAAAAGACGAGAAGAACGCAGTATATACAATAAAGGTAAAGGATACAGGGGTAGGTATACCCAAAGAAAGGATCGACGATATTTTTGAAGCAGCTGCTGAAGAATCCTCGACCGAGAAAATGACATATAAAGGAAAAGGCTTTGGGCTCGCCATTGTGAAAAGCATTGTAGACCATATGGGAGGCAGTATATCTGTCGAAAGTACAGTAGATAAAGGTACCGAGTTCGTCTGCGTGCTTCCATTCTCCCTGGAAGAAGAAGTTAAAGAGGCTCCAAAGAAAATAGATCCTGCTCCGAAAGAAGTAAAAGCAAAGCTCAAGATACTTGTGGCTGAGGATAACTTTGTTAATCAGCGTTTGGTAAAAGAGCTTCTCAGGAGACAGGGATACAGCGTGGACATTGT
This sequence comes from Bacteroidota bacterium, assembly GCA_023429265.1. Classification (GTDB taxonomy): domain Bacteria; phylum Bacteroidota; class Ignavibacteria; order Tepidaquicellales; family Tepidaquicellaceae; genus JAEYVS01. The sequence goes on from JAEYVS010000080.1 coordinate 6,400, forward strand.
GGAAAATGGATTGAAATTATTTGAGATAATGGAGAAAAATAAATATGACGTGATATTAATGGACGTCCAGATGCCTGTAATGGACGGACTCGAAGCGACATCGATTATCCGCGAGATAGAAAGAGAAACCGGAGGCCACATTCCCATTATAGGTATTACTGCTTACTCGATGGAGGCTGATAGAGACAGATGTATCGAAGCAGGAATGGATGACTACCTTGCGAAACCCTTCAGCAAGGAAGAATTTTATAAAAAGATAGAAAGGTTCGCAGCTAAATAATGTCCGGCTCCTTCGATAATTCCTTTACAATATCAGGTAATTTAATCGACATCCCTGCCCGGAGGATTTTCCCCGCCGCGGTAACAATCGAAAACGGCAGAATAAAATCAGTCACGGAACAGCCTGGAGTTAATTACGATACTTACATAATGCCGGGGTTCATTGATGCTCACGTTCACATTGAGAGTTCGATGCTTATCCCGTCTGAATTTGCCCGCCTTAGCGTTGTACACGGAACCGTTGCCACGGTATCAGATCCTCACGAAATAGCCAATGTACTTGGCATTGACGGTATCCGTTATATGATAGATAATGGTAAAAAGGTGCCTTTCAAATTTTACTTCGGAGCATCATCCTGTGTGCCGGCTACATCTTTTGAAACTGCAGGAGCTGTAATAGGGGCGGATGGTATCAGGGAATTGTTTGAGAAAGATGGTTTGCATTACCTGAGTGAAATGATGAATTATCCCGGTGTACTTAACAAAGATCCAATTGTAATGAGCAAGATCGCCGTTGCAGAAGAGCTTAACCGTCCCATAGACGGACACGCCCCCGGTCTTATGGGTGAGCAGGCAAAGGAGTACATTGATGCAGGAATATCGACAGATCACGAATGTTATATGCTGGAGGAAGCCAGGGAAAAGCTGGAATACGGAATGAAGATTTTGATCAGGGAAGGCTCTGCGGCAAAGAATTTTGAGACCCTGTGTCCGATCATCCCGGATCATTTTAGTAATGTTATGTTCTGCAGTGATGACAAACATCCGAACGACCTTGTCATATCCGAGATAGACGGCATAGTCAGAAAAGCAATTGCAAAGGGATTTGATTTGTTCCACGTGCTTCAGTGTGCCTGTATAAATCCCATTGCTCACTACAACCTGGATGTAGGACAATTACGGGCGGGAGATCCCGCGGATTTTATTGTGGTGAATGATACGAAAGAGTTTAAAGTGCTTGAAACATACATTAATGGTGTAAAGGTAGCTGAGAACGGAAAAACATTAATTGACAGAGTGGAATCGGAGATTGTAAATAATTTTAATACTACAGCGAAGACACCTGTGGATTTCAAAATATATGCGGGCTGCGAAAAGATCAGGGTAATCGAAGCGGTTAACGGAGAGCTTATTACGAATGAGCTGGAGGGAATCCCTAAAGTCAATAATGGAACTCTTGTGCCGGATGTGGAAAATGACATCCTGAAGCTCGTTGTGGTTTGCAGGTACAATGACGAAAAACCTTCTGTGGCATTCATCAAAAACTTTGGATTAAAGAAGGGCGCCATTGCTTCCTGCGTTGCGCACGACTCGCATAATATAATATGTGTCGGTGTGACGGATGAGGATATTGCTGCGGCTGTGAATGCAATCATTGACAATAAAGGTGGCATCTCAATAGTGGCAGATGGTGTAACAGATGTGTTACCTTTACCGGTAGCAGGTATTATGACCAATGGTGACGGTTATGAAACTGCCGTGAAGTATTCAAAGATGGATGCGAAAGCAAAAGAGCTCGGGACAAAGCTCGATGCTCCTTTTATGACATTGTCGTTTATGGCTCTGCTTGTCATCCCCGCGCTGAAGCTCAGTGATAAAGGATTGT
>JAEYVS010000084.1 GCA_023429265.1 Bacteroidota bacterium
CGAGTAACTATAAAATAAATGTGAAAATTGGATAACATTAATATTGTAGAAGTCGACAATGAAGCATTAAAAGCTAAATTTATAAACTTCCCATACGAACTTTATAAAAATGAACCGAATTGGGTCCCACCACTCCGGTTCGATGTTAAGAATAATCTGGATACAAAAAAAAATCCTCTTTACACTCATACAAAAATTAAACTCTGGCTCGCCTTTCGCGATGGAAAGATTGTAGGTAGAATAGCTGCCATCATAAATGATGCCCATAATAACTTCCATAAGGACAAAGTTGGATTTTTTGGTTTCTTCGAATCAATTAATGATAAAAATGTTGCATCCTTGTTGTTTGACAAAGCTGCTGAGTATTTAAAAAATAATGGGATGGATACAATGCGAGGACCGGTAAATCCATCTACTAATGATGAATGCGCACTTTTGATTGATGCCTTCGACCAGCCCAATGTTTTACTTATGACATATAATTTCAAATACTATGCTGACCTCCTTGAGCAATATGGTCTGCGAAAAGCAAAAGACCTGTACGCATTATGGATACCATCAGAGGTAATTCACGATCCCATTATGGAAAAGCTTAACCGGATCAGTGATATGATTTTAAAAAGAGAGGATTTGGAAATACGAAAGGTTGATATGAAAGATTTCAATAATGAAGTACAGCGCGTTAGAGAAGTTTACAATGATGCCTGGGAAACTAACTGGGGATTTGTACCGATGAGTAAGGAAGAATTCGAATTCATAGCAAAAAATCTTAAAATGATAGTCGACCCGGACTATGTATATTTTGCAATAAAGAAAAGTACCGGCGAAACAATTGGATTCTCACTTTCACTCCCTGATAATAACCAGGCTATTATTGGATTAAATGGAAAGCTTTTTCCTTTCGGAATCTTCAAATTCCTCGCTCAAAGAAAAAAGATAAACCGCCTCCGGGTAATCATAATGGGTGTAAAGAAACAATATCAGAAAAAAGGTATAGATGCAGTCTTCTACCGCGATACCATCGTTATGGGTAATAAAAAGAAAGTAACAGGGGCAGAAATATCGTGGGTTTTAGAGGATAATATGGTTATGATGCAGTCAGCTCTTAATATGGGAGCATATATCTACAAAACATATAGGATCTACGATAAAAAAATATAGCCTTATGCCTTAATCCTTTAAGGAACAATTTTGTCTAAAACTTAGTATGATTAATCAAATCTAACTAAATAACAATATGAAAAGGCTAATTTTACCTCTTTTATTTATTCTTTTTTTTGCCGCTGAATCTTTTGCATCTTCATATTATTCTTCTCTTTACCTGGATCTGGACAGAGATAAATACTATGAAGCCTCTCTGAATGGCGACGAAAAAACCGGTTATGGAAAAATTCACTTCAGAAATGTTGAAGCCGGGAATCACCGTTTGAAAATTTATGAAGTGAAAAGTCGTCCCGGAAGTTATCACAAAGACAGAAAACTTATCTATAATGATTATGTACGCCTCGAGAGAGGATGCGAAGTTTTTGCTTATTTTGATAATTGGAATAAACTCTATTTCGACAAAAGAAACTGTGAAGATGAATACCATTATTACGACGAAGACTATCTAAGCAATAGAGAATTTCAGGAAGCGCTTGAGACTATAAAGAATCAGAGCTTTGAATCCGGTAAACTTTCTGTTGCGAAACAGGTTATCTCAGATTATAATATCTCTGTCGATCAGCTTGTGAGTATTCTCAATGAAATGTGGTTTGAATCAACAAAACTCGAACTCGCAAAATATGCTTATGACAATATGCGAAATGTTAAAGGGTTTTACAAAGTTTATAATGTATTCAGCTTTTCAAGCAGTGTAGATGAGCTAAGTGAGTATATAAATTCCCGCAAGAAAAACAGCTCGGATTGGTAATATCCGGGCTGTTTCTTTTTACTACAGTTATTTTCATATATTTTCCTTATTATTTCCATACATAAGAACACTCTCCATTTTTGAAAATAAAAAGATTTTAATCTATGAAAAAAATATACTATGCTTTAATCAGTTATAGTTTATTTGGGTCTTGTCTTCTCTTGATTTTTTTATCTCTCCAGGCACAGGATTCAAATGAATCAGGAACAAGTTTTGAAACTGATTCACCCCGTTATGTAAAGTTAGATTTTTCACAAAATCCTGATAATTCTTCATCTGGAATCGAAGATCCCACAAAAGTATGTGATTACGGGCTTATTCCCCAATATCCTAACGGATCACTTGGAGGTCACGCCTCAGCAGTACTTGGTGATACTCTTTACATCGCAGGTGGTATGGATACAACGGGCAGTGTAACTAACAGGCCCGCGTCAGTCGAAGTCACAAGATATGCAATCAATACCGGAATCTGGTCATCAGGAAGAAGTATGCCGGGTCCTAAATCAGGCGGTGACCTTGTTGCCTGTGGCGGAGCTTTATATTACATTGGAGGCGGCGCAGGGTTTCTGACAAACGGAAGTCCTACTGCAACTACTTACAAATACACTCCTGCAGGCGGATGGGAGACAGTAGCTAATATCCCCACCCCCGTAGTTGGCAATGTTGCTGAATGCTGGGGAGATAGTGTAATCTTTTCTATTGGAGGCGGATGGAATTCATATTACAGGGGAATACAAGTCTACAGACCGGGATCAGATAACTGGTCCAGAACAGTTGATTCACTGCCAACAGGTACCGGCAGAAGATCTTTTGCGGGAGGTCTCGAAGGAAATAAAATATTTGTTGCTGCGGGATATTCCGGAGCATTTAGAAAAGATTTTCTAATTGGCACAATTGGTAATACAGCTGATACTGTTACCTGGACACCTATGGGAGATGTTCCTATGAGAGGAACCGGCAACTCAAGACCCGGTGGTCATGCTGTGAATGGAAGGTTTTATGTCGTTGCAGGTGAAACATCCCCTGCTCCGGCTGCACAGGATAGTATTTTCGTATATGATATTGACGGCAGCAGCTGGCTGCCAAACCCATTAACCGGAAGAGGCTCTAATTCTGCTTCAAACTATTGGGGAGCAATATCATCGAGCGTAATTAATGGCAAGGTAAGAATATGGATTCCCGGTGGATTCTGGCCTGCTACAGTAACTAATACCAAACTAATGGTTCTTACAGATTCCATCGATTGTGAGATCACTAATATTGATCCTGTTAATAATACTGTTCCATCTGATTACTCTTTAGCACAGAATTTCCCAAATCCTTTTAATCCAAATACATCCATAAGATTTGAGATTCCTTCCGTCACTCACGCGAAATTAACAGTATATAATGCGGTAGGTGAGGAAGTTGATGTGATACTAAATGAAACAATCTCAGGTGGAATATATCAGTTATCCTGGGATGGCTCAGGTTTTGCCAGTGGTATATACTACTACAGGCTGACAGCAGGCGGCTTTACACAAACCAAAAAAATGATGTTAATTAAATAAAGTTTAACCTAATAATGCTTTAATCTAAACAGGTCTCAATTTTTTGGGACCTGTTTTATTTTGTGTTCTCTTTGAAAAACTTCCAGATTTCTTCAGAAGCATTTATTTCCTCAATATGTCTTCCCACCAGCCATTCGGGAAGCTGATCGTTACCTCCGGGATATGAATGCCTGCCATCTACAACCTTTATCATCTTTACGGGAGCATTCCTGCACTCACAGGAATAAAATATTGCCGATGCACCATCATCCACTTCGTCCAGCGTGTCTATCTTTACATTAACGCATTCATTAAAATTAAGCCACTTGTTAAATATATCCATCACAGGAGGATAAACATAATCCGTCATTTTTCCTTTTCCTCCATCAAACGGAATAAACTCATCCGCAGTACCATTTATAAAAAGCACAGGGATGTGCTTCCCGGAAGAAAATTGGTTCACCATCTCGGAAGATACATTTGCTCCGACCGAAGCAATTCCCGCAAGCTTATCGGATAAGTCAAAGCCAAGCCTGTTTGTCATTGCGCCGCCATTGGAATGCCCCATAGCAAATACTTTCGTAGTATCCACTCTGTACTTTTCTGCAATGTGATCTATCAAAGCAGATATGAATTTTACATCATCTATTTCATTCTTATCTGAGGGGGTCTCTCCCCTGCCGTCCGCCCAGCTCCTGTCCAGACCATCCGGGTATACGACAATAAACTTTTCCCTATCTGCAATTTCATTAAATCCCGTTGATTCCATCATTTGTTTGCCTGTGCCCAGCCTGCCGTGAATTGATACCAATAACGGTAACGATTCATCGTCGGTATAATAGCCCTTAGGAAGATGCAATAAATAACTGCGTTGCTTTCCATCGACTTTGATCTTTCCTTTTACAGTTCCTTCTTCCGATGAATGCAGTTCATTGCCTGCAAACAAAAACAATCCCGTTAATATGATGAATAATAATTTTTTCATTTTTTGGTTTAATAAAAATAAGAATAAATTGTATTTTAAGCTAAGTCAAAAGCTAAATCATATCGCACATTGAAGAAATCCTCACTTTTTGACTCATTAAAGTTTATCGGACCGGGTCTGGCAGTAGCAGCAACCGGTATTGGCGCGGGAGATCTGATATCGGCTTCTGTTGCCGGAGCGCAGTATGGTGTAGCTGTATTATGGGCAGTAATCATTGGTGCTGTATTAAAATACGTGCTCAATGAAGGTATTGCTCGCTGGCAGCTTTCAACCAATACCACAATTCTCGAAGGCTGGATCTCAAAACTTCCCAAATTTGTTTCAATATATTTCATAATTTACCTTACGATCTGGTCTTTTGTAGTGGCGGGTGCATTAATTGCTGCCTGTGGTATCGCAGCTAATGCAATTTTTCCGGAGTTTTCTATACAGGTATGGGGAATAATACATTCAATATTCAGCCTGATATTGGTTTATTTCGGCAGATATAGCGTATTTGAAAAAGTTATGAAGTTCTTTATAGTCCTTATGTTTGTTACATTTATATATTGTGCTGTTGTATTAATTCCTGAAGTTGGAATATCGTTTGGCAGCTTTATTCCAATCATTCCACCGGGAAGCGGAAAGTTTCTCCTTGGAATACTCGGTGGAGTAGGAGGCAGTGTAACTCTTCTCAGTTATGGATACTGGATTAAAGAAAAAGGCTGGACAACAAAAGCTGAATTTAAGAAGTCAAAATTTGATCTTGGCATAGCATATCTGTTTACCGGATTATTTGCCGGTGCAGTTTTGGTAATAGCATCAGAGGTCTCACCTGAAATAACTACCGGAACCAAAATTCTGCTCGATATGTCTAACCGCCTGCAAACCATCATTGGTGATACCGGGAAATGGATCTTTCTCGTAGGATTTTGGGGAGCTGTTTTTACCTCGCTGCTTGGTGTCTGGCAGGGAGTTCCGTATATATTCTCAGACTTTATCACTGCATATAATAAATTTCGTTCACCTGATAAAACTGACAATGTAAACACTAAAAACATTAAAGATAAGAGTAAGATCTATTATAACATTTTTCTATTCTTCCTTGCCGTGCCGCCGCTCCTGCTTCTGCTATTTGATAGACCTGCCTGGATAATAATAATCTACACGATTACCGGATCATTCTTTATGCCTTTCCTGGCTATTACTCTTCTGGTGATGAATAATAAACTAAAATGGATTGGTGATTATAAAAATTCAATCATCATTAACACTATATTAATTCTATCTATAGTTCTCTTTGCTTATATTTCAATCGATGAAATTATTGACATATTTTCAAAATAACGTTAAATTTCTATAGATTACAAACTAAACCAATATAAAATGAAAACGCTGCTTATCTTATTTATGGTTTTTTCTTCTTCCATAGTATTTTCGCAAAATGACCACTCCTGCTGTGACCTTGAAGCAACAAAGAAATTCTCCGACCTTAGTCATAATAGTGATTTCAGGGATGTGCACGAGGATCCCATACCTTTTGATTACCAGGATATGAATGGAGATATGATTACTTACTCGACTTCTGATGGAAAAACCGCTAATGGATATCTTGTTTCGTCACCTAATAAATCTAACAAATGGATATTAGTATTTCACGAGTGGTATGGGCTAAATGATTATATTAAGCAAGAGTCGGACTTGATCAGAGAAAAATTAGGAGACGTAAATATCCTCGCTGTGGATCTGTATGATGGTCAGGTAGCCTCAAATAGAGAAGAAGCTGCGAAGTTGATTCAGACAGTCGACCAGCAAAGAGCAGTAAACATAATTAACGGTGCAGTTGAATATTGCGGTACGGATGCGGAAATTGGTACTTTAGGATGGTGTTTCGGAGGTGGATGGTCTTTAAATGCGTCCCTTCTCATAGGTTCACAGGCAAAAGCTTGTGTCATTTATTATGGAATGCCATCAGATGACGTAGAGAAGCTGAAAACTCTAAATCCACCGGTTTTGGGGATTTTTGCAGAGCAGGACGGAAATATTACTCCTGAAATCGTACGTCAATTTGAAACTAATATGAAGGAAGCGGGTAAAATATTAACAGTGTATATGTATGATGCCGCTCACGGATTTGCAAATCCAAGTAATCCGAAATACGACCCCGTTGCCAGAGAAGACGCTTTGACCAGGACTATTGATTTCTTAAATGTAAATTTAATGAACTAAAAAAATACAATGGCAGAAAAAGCTAACCCTATTCCTTCGAGTGACGAGAAACTTTTTGCAATGCTTTCGCATTTTTCCATCTTTTTGGGAGGGATTATCCTCCCGATTATCTTTTGGGCAATAAAGAAGGATCAGTCACAATTCGTAAGATTCCACTCGCTGCAATCCATATTCTTTCATATTGCATACTTTGTATTGATAATGGTATTTGTAGTGATCGTAATGATTATTGCAATATTTGGTGCAGGATTATCCGCTGTAACTCTGGATTCAGGGGGTTCAAACGCTGCTCCACCGATGATTATGCTGATTTTTATGGGAATATTCTATTTGGGATTGTTTGCTGTAATATTCGGGGCTATAGGTTATGGTATATATGGCGGAATAAAATCTTACCAGGGTGAGTTATTTATGTACCCGGTAATTGGGAAAAAAGTATACGAAAAAGTTTACGGGGGACGCTAGGTGTCCCCTTTCCTTTTCATTTTGTAATGAAGATGTAAAAATTTGCTTCCCCAAAGATTAAGCTCGTGGTCTGTTCGTAGTACTCCTCGAGGATCTTTGTAAACGTGCAGCGATTCATGCATAGCTTTTACATACCTGAGCCATCCTGTTTCATTATCTTTTCTTAAAACAAAGTAAAATCCTGCGTCTCCTATTCTTTTGCCTCGGGATAGTAATGTGAATGATCCGTCCTTATTAACTTTAGGTTTTAATACAACTGTAGCGCTTCCATTAGGCAATGGGAATATAACTTTTAAACAGGCTGTTGGCTCATTTGGAGGCTGGCAGAGACCATAAGTCCCGGAATAGATGATTTCACCCGTTTTAACTAATTTTCTTAGCCATACTGTATATATTGTTTTCATCGTTTGAAGTATCTTTGAGTTTAATTACTTCGCTCTCCATTCCAAAAGCAGTATCCAGAGGATCGAGCGGTACATTTAATTGTTTCAGCCTTTTACTAAATATTCTAGCCAGTAGTCTCCCACCCGGCTCCCAGAATTTACACCAACCCGACCACACATCAAAATCATATGAAGATGTCTCCCCGTAGAATCGGATTACCTCTTCATCCAGTCTTTCAAAATCCTCTTTACTGAGATTATAGTCTTTGAAATTTTCAATTAACCCTTTGTCTGACTCTCCCGTTACTACTTTCAATGATAATTCTTCAGCAAGTTTATATATGTATTCATCGGCAATTACTCTTGGACTTCCTGTTGGTCCGAGTATCCATTCAAAATCCTTGAACATGACCTTTTTCCCGGTAGCTTTAACCCACAGTTGTGTTATCCAGTCCTGGAGATATCCCCTTTTCTCTCCAAGCCACATTAAGATTTATTGATGCTTTTCTGTTTCAGAAGCTGCCCCACTCCTATTGAAATAAATACTACCCAAACAATGTAAAATGCAGCCATCGAAGTAAAAGTTATGGTTGTTGCAAAAGATAATACAACGTAAATAATTATTGTAATGAATAAACCGGTCAGTCCGATCTTCAAAAAATTGTTCATTTAATTTCCTCCTTACGGTTAGAATATATTTTAAACGAAGAGTAAAAAAGAAGAATTGCAGAGACAACTCCAAATAATGCTAATACAACTGGAGACGGAGAGTTAAAAACATTATAAGAGCCACCTGCGGCTTCCATTATGACCAGGCATACTACCTGGAAACTAAAAATTAAGACAAACCAAAGAATTACTCTTTTCATCTCCTATTATACTACGGGTTGATTTTCAGTGTGTTTCAATCCAAACTCCAAACTTGATTTATGTTAAATATAACTAACCTGATTCAAAAGTAATACAAACTACGATATAGGTTATTGATTATAATGTAAATATATACTATGTTTCCATAATCAAACAAAGCCAGATGACAAAAACCTATAAAGTATCCTTACTCTGTTTACTATTTGCAAGCTTCATTCTCACATCGTGCGAAGAAACAAACATTCTGAACTGCGCAAAAAAATGGGTACTTTATAATAATCAAAATCTTACTGTGAATTTTGATGGTAATGGTCATATGTTTGTAGGCGCCAGCGCAATCAGCCAGGCCGTCCCGCCTTCGTCATTCCAGTACCTTGATACCATTTCAGGTGATTTTGAGATTGTAATAGATTATGAAGGTTTATTCTTTAATTCCCCTGGATTAGGGTTTCAGGTTACTCTGACTGCTAATGCAGTTAATGAAGGGAATAACTATATGTCAGCAATGGTAGGTACTACATTAGTTCCGGGATTACAGAATGGTGTTCTGCATATCGGAGCTGCCATAGATTCACTCGGAAATGCTCCTTCCTTTTCCAATGGAAGCTATCTTCAGGCAACCTCTACTTCAGGCCAGTTTAGATTAAGGAGGATTGGTTCAACTGTCGAGGTAATTTCCGGCACCGGTACGTCCGGAAATGTCGTTACATACACTAAAACATTCTTTACTTCTCCTATGGCTTTTAGGATGACATACGGATCCAATTATCCGCAAACACCACAATATACAAGTTCCATAAGATTTACGGGATTTAGATATTATCAGGGAACTACCTTAACTGATAGTGATGGATTTGATTGTAATTCGATCCAATAGTATAATGGATTCAATTTATACGTGTATAGTAAATACGCCACTGAAGGTTCCACGTTGATCCTTCATCCGTCGAGTTTTCCCAGTCCCAGGTAAAAGCGTCACCTTTGATATCATAAAATACCATTCTCTGGATTACTTTTTTACCCTCTTTTGTAATTCCCTCAAGTGATAAGATCATTTTTTCACCTTCCAGTCCGCCCTTCAATGCAAGGTAGGAACCGGAATTATCCACCCACGTTTGTTCCCAGATCCCTTTTCGGCTGTTGTAAACAGAATAACTTCTCCCTATGAATGAACCATCACTCGTAGAAAAATTCTCTTCTATTGTGCATCCTCCAAGGATTCGTCTGATCAAATTTTTCCCGGTTTGAGTATTCCCTTCTTGATCGACCCAGGTTGCTTTCCATTCCCCTATCCAAAAGTCAAATTGTGATGATTCAGGCACCGCACAAACATCATCGTAAACTTCCTGAGACATAGCTTTACCGGGTTTATTTGAATAGATCACAATTAATGACAAGAGAATCAAATGTATGGATTTCATATTATATGAATTTTTAAAAAACGAATGGGTATTGGCTTGCAGAACAGTCATAAAAGGACACCCTCTGAACCTTTATCACTGACCACAAAACCAATAGCCTCACCCGCTTTCAGTTATTTAACCAAAATCATTTTTTTAGTCTGAGTATTACCATTTGCTTCAAGCTTGTAGAAATAAATCCCTGAGGATTGTGTTATCCCGCTGCTGTTCTTTCCGTTCCATCTGACTAATTTACTTCCGGGCTGCAGAACTTCATTTACGAGTACTGCAACTTCCCGCCCGATCATATCATACACTTTTAAAGTTATATATCCGCTTTCTTTAATATCAAACCTGATATTTGTTTCAGGATTAAAAGGATTAGGATAATTCTGGTGAAGTAAGAATTTTTCCGGTATTTCATTGCTAAGTGTTTCAATACCAACCGGATCGATTGACTGACCCTCGATAACATTATAAAACGAATTGAGATTTACATTAGTATAAACATCTTCAATTCCGCTTGGCCACATAATTACCAACGAATCTATTGTTGAAGCATTACCCAAACCAAAATGAGCGCTTAAGGCATTCTGGCTATTGAAAGAATT
>JAEYVS010000161.1 GCA_023429265.1 Bacteroidota bacterium
CTCAGGCTAATATACATATTATGCCGAGCGACCTGAGCCCATTCGAGCAGGCGCTGGTACTGGATGAGAAGGGTGACGACAGCGCAAAGGATGCTTACAGGAAGGCTTTGGAATCAGAGGACTGCGAAGCGGATGCTTACTGTAATCTCGCGATACTGGAGTATGAAGAGGGCAGCACCGTAAAGGCGATAGACTGTTTCACCAGGTCGCTGAAGGCAGACCCGAGGCATTTTGAGTCGCATTATAATCTGGCGAATTTATATTCAGAGCTGGGAAATCTTCCTCTGGCAAAGACGCACTATGAATTCGCGAAAGAGCTGCAGCCTGATTTTGCGGATGTGTATTTTAACCTGGGATTGGTTTATGCGATGTTGCGGGATTTTGAGTCTTCGGTGCAGGTGCTGTCGGAGTATAAAGATATGGTGCCGAAAGAGGATGGGGAGAATGCGGAGAATCTGATAAGGAGTATAAGGAAAATCACAGGATAGAATTATCAATGTACAATGTTCAATGTTCAATAAGATAGAGCGGCTTAAGCCGCTTTTTTTGTATGCGCAGTTTATGAGAGGAGTATCCATTATTTAAAATTGAAGTTTATTTCGCCTGCGGTGTGTTCCTCGCAGATTGTTACCTGTCCCCGCTCCTTGTAAAGGAGAGGGGACAGGGTTTTAATGAAAAGTGTATACTCCTTCAGAATTATTTTATTTTCCTATCCAGGATTTTATCTCATTACATATCATATTTATTACTTCGGGGTCGCTTAGCTTGTTGTCTTTTGGGACATGGAAGGAGTGGTCTGCGCCTTCGATGGTGTAGAGTGTGCTCTTCCCTGCCTGTACTGTCGTTGCGGCAGGCAGGTTTCCCAGCTTTTTACAGAGCGGTTTTATGAGGTCGTATGACGCGAGGGCATCGCGCGTGCCCTGGAGGAAGAGCATCGGGACCTTTACTTCGAATAAATGCGCGGCTCTGTCGGACGATGGTTTACCGGGAGCGTGGAGCGGGAATCCGAAGAAGACAATTCCTTTGATGTCATTGAGCATGTCTTCAGATGCGGCTGTAGATGTCATACGTCCACCGAAGGATTTGCCTCCGGCGAAGACCGGGAGCTTTGGGTATAGCTCGCTTGCTTTTTCTACTGCGGCTGCGACTGCTGTGGTGGCGACGGGTTTACGGTCGGTTACCTTTTTGCCTGCTTCCATGTAGGGGAAGTTGAATCGGAGTGTCGCGATGCCGAGTTCGCCGAGAGTGACCGCAACAGTCTCCATGAATTTGTTTTTTATTCCTGCACCGGCACCGTGAGCGAATACGAGGATGGCTGCGGGTTTAGCAGGGGCATATAATAGAGCTGAGACTGTTCCGGTCTCTTTAGAGATCTTTATCTTTAGGGATTTTTGGGTGAGTTTATTCATTGTTATGATATTTAGTGGCTAAAGCCACGTTATAGTTTGATTTGCTATCCACGAGCTGAAGCTCGTGGCAATTTAGGATATAGTGTTAATACTAATCCAATTGTTTTTCTTTTTCGATTAATTGTTCGTACTCATCGAGCATAGGGTGGTCCCAGGTCTCGCGGAGCATTTTGAGAACTTCTATTTCAAACCAAAGTTTTTGGCTTTTGTCTGCTTTAAAATTCTCCCAAACTTTGGATCCCTTTTCAGAGTGCGCTATAAGCAAACTTTCGAGATTGTGGATCTTATCCGATAAAGCTACAGCCTTCGCGCCTTCATTTCCGGAGCGGACGGTCTCGACGTATTTTTTCTTTTTGTCCATCCATTCTAGAGATTCGTCATTTGTGACGGAGAGTACCATATTTACGACTTCATTTCCGAGTTCGGCTCTGAGGTTTTCTTCGCCATAATTTGTGTCTTCAAGCACATCGTGAACGAGTGCGGCGGCTATGACTTCGTCAGGAAAATTGAGCTTAGCCAGTCTCAAAGCGACCATAAAAGGATGAGTGATGTAAGGCAAGCCATCACCTTTTCTTGTCTGATCTTTGTGAGCTTTGACAGCAATTCGTACTGCTCTTTCAAGTAGTGTTTTCATATGCATGTATTTAAATTTGGGTAGGAGTGTATAAATAGAAAATACCAAAAAGGTGAGACATAATAAATATAGAATGGAATCTACAGAATGGCTAATTTTGTGTTGATTAATATTGGGATATGGGATATTATACAGTAATTTTCCGATAATAAAATTTACCGGGATGAGAAAATTAATTACTATTCCAATATTACTTATACTACTGTTGTCTAATAGGGTAGAGGCTCAGAATGTTCATTGCAACTGGGTGCAGCAGAATTCGGGGACGACTAATATTTTGTATACCTGCAAAGCACTAAATGATCTTGTTTGCTGGACAGCAGGAGCCAACGCAACAGTAAGAAGAACAACGAACCGCGGTATGAACTGGATCAACGCCAATCCAAATCCGGGAGTCATCACAGGACATATTTATAACATGGAAGCTATCGACGAGAACACTGCCTGGGTATCAACACAAACCACGACAAGTACTGTAATATATAAAACGAGTAACGGCGGCAACAACTGGGCAGTGGTATATTCAAATACAACCGGATTTATAAGAGGTATAAGAATGATAAATGACACGAACGGAATAGCAGTTGGAGATCCGATCAATGGTTTCTGGAATGTATTATTGACATCGGATGGAGGTAATACGTGGCAGCCATCACCAAACCAACCCGCTGCTAACATAATCCACCAGGGAAGACATAACAGTTTGCAGGTAGATATGCCTAATATATACTGGGGAACAAGCTTCACTTCAATCATGCGTTCAACGGACGGAGGAGTGAGCTATACTGAAAATGATACTCCAGGAGGGGGGATATATATTTTTTCGGTACACATAAATGATGCGGGAACCGGATTTGCTGCGGGGACAGGGATGAGCAAGACAACTGACGGAGGGGTGACTTTCCAATCACAAACAGTACCCGGCGCCGGAAATATAGATGCAATAGAAAGCTTCATTAATACTTTTTGGTATATACGAGGTACTAAAGTATATCTTAGTTCGAACAATGGGGTCTCGTTTGTGGAAACGTATACTGCTCCGCAAAGTATGTTTCATATGGATATGCCAAATACCGTAATTGGATTAATGCAAGGATGGGCAGTTGGTATTGCCGGTAACATTTACCATATGGATTGTATTACAGTGGGGCTGACGAATATTAGTAATGAGGTGCCTGAGAAATTTTCGCTTAGTCAGAATTATCCGAATCCATTTAATCCGACGACGAAGATAGGTTTTGAGCTGCCTGAAAATTCTGATGTAAAGATCGTGGTGTATAATATATCTGGAAAGGTGGTGGATGAATATAACGGTGGCGAGCTAAATGCGGGGAAATATGAATATGAGTTTAACGGGGAAAATTTAACGAGCGGAGTGTATTTTTACAGATTTGAGGGAGGTGGGTTTACAGCGGTGAGGAAGATGGTATTGATTAAGTAGTACGAACAAAAAAAGCCGCTATATGCGGCTTTTTTTGTGGGCAGGGCCGGAATCGAACCGGCGACACACGGCTTTTCAGGCCGTTGCTCTACCAACTGAGCTACCTGCCCCCACAACTTTGGTAAAGACGTACAATATTACAATAAGTTCGGTTTAATTCAATTCCAAAAAAGATATAAATCATATCCGGATATAAGCTAAATATAAAGATACCGGCTTTTTTTGTTTATGTAGTTTAATTTTAGATGAATGGTGTTAATTTTGAATTATGATATTGAAGATAAAAAATATGGTCTGCCAGAGGTGTATCAGGGTAGTACGTGAGGAATTTGAAAGATCCGGCTTTAAAGTTGAGGATGTTCGATTAGGGAGCGTTAAAATAGAAGGAAAGCCGGGGAAAAATGAACTTGAGAAGGTTAAAGCTGCTTTGGAGAAAGAAGGATTTGAGATACTGGATAAGAGGAATGAGCAATTGATAGAAGAAATAAAGACTCTAGTGGTGGATGCAGTTCATTATAGGAAGGGCAAGAAAGAGGATGAGAACTTTTCTGAATTCATTGCGAGGAGTCTAAAGCTGGATTATAATTACCTGAGTAATTTATTTTCGTCAATGGAAGGAGTGACTATAGAGCGATATATAATATTGCAAAAGATCGAGAGGGTAAAGGAGATGATAGTATATGACAATATGTCGCTGGGGGAGATTGCTTTTGAAACAGGGTACAGCAGTACTGCGCATCTATCAAGGCAATTTAAGGATGTAACCGGTCTCACCCCTTCGGAATTCAAATCATTATCGGTAAAAAACCGAAAACCGCTGGATAAACTCACCAAATAATTCTGCAACACATTTCCGGAATAATGTAACAGTTCCAGACTGCATTATAGTTAATTTTGTATAGAAGGAAAAACTAACTATAATGGAACACACATATCAAATTGAAGGGATGACGTGCTCATCCTGTTTAGCAAAAGTAGAAAATGCTCTTAAGTCTGTGGATGGGATAGATGTAAAATCAATTACCCTCGATCCGCCAAAGACTGACATTATAATGAGGAAAGGTCATATTAGCACCGAAAAGCTCAATGAAGTATTGAAAGGCGCGGGAAATTACTCTATTAAAGAGGTAGATGGTGCCGGGCATCATATGATGTCAAATTCCTCTGCTTCTTCTATCCCGCAAGACAGCGTCGCTGTAACCTATAAGCCCTTGATAATAATATTGGCTTATCTACTTGGGTTTGTTTTGCTCAGTCAGGTTATTGCCGGAGAGTGGAATTGGAATGACATGATGAGCAAATTCATGGGAGGATTCTTTATTGTTTTCTCATTTTTCAAGATGCTGGATGTAAAAGGTTTTGCAT
>JAEYVS010000178.1 GCA_023429265.1 Bacteroidota bacterium
ATTTTCAGAATGGTTAATAAACATCAAATACGCAGTTCCGCGGGTATAATATCGCCGAGAGATACCATAGTATCGACTGACGGTATTATATTCCCGCTTGATGTTCCTGAAAAGAAGACATTGAAACAATGAAGCTGAGCAGGTACATATCGGAGAGCAATGGAATAAAGTATTCGATGGAATTCGCAAAGATAGCGAATTCGTATTACCCTCACTTTACGGCAGAATATAAAGGACAAACTTTAAAAGCCGCGATCGATCTGACCATAATAGAAGGCACCTTTGATGATGAGGATAAATTCTACGAGGTGATCGATTGGGCGACAGAAAATAATGAGCTACTCCAAAGCATGTGGGGGAAGCTCATTAAAAGAAAGATAGACCATTTGAATGTCAGGAGGGCTGTGTAGGTTTGGCAGCTGAAACACATTTTAACCCTGTTCATTGTAAACGATGAAAGATAAGATACAAAAACTGGAAAATTTAGGCTTCACGCTTAATGAATCCAAGGTCTTTCTATCATTGATGAGCGGTAATGTAATGACCGCCAGTGAAATAGCTAAGAATGCGGGAATTCCCCGGACATCGGTATACGAAATACTGAAGTCATTTGTGGAGAAGGGGATATGCAACGAAATAGAGACGCCAACGAAGCTGAAGTATGAGATCATCGATCCGGATGTAGTAAAAGACAAAATTGAAAGGGAGATAAAAAAGTCCCATAGCGTGAGGCTCGATTCGCTCGAGAACACCTTTGATGAATTCAAGGCTTTGTATAAAGCAGATTCAGAAGAAGACGGTTCCCACGACATCGAGCTTCTCCGGGGCTTCAATAAACACCGGCACCTGCGGTTTTCTGAGCTGGTAAAAAACTCATCAACAGAAATTCTTCTGGTTAATAAGGTCCGCGGAAGGATCTTTTCCGAACTGGATGAAAATTCCAAAAAATTTATCAAAAAAGGCGGGGTAGGTAAATCCATTTATGAGATCAGCGATGACTTCAAGATCAAGATAAATGACACCTGGGAGGATGTATCAAAGGAAGGATTTGCTGAAATTTGTGAACAGTACGAAAGCGATGGCATTCAGATACGTCTTGCAAAGCACTTATCTCAAAATTTTGCTGTCTTTGACGCCGAGATAGTATTTTTAAATTTAGTTAGAGAAGTAAGAGGAAAATATGAAAGTAGTGATATCATCAGCAGAAATAAAAATTTTGCAGAATTAATGCGTTACACATTTGAATGTTTGTGGAATAGCTCAATGACAGTTAAGGAATTTAAGAATTCATTAAAATAATGAAATCATAAAATCATTTAACTTGCATTGATTTTAAATTATAAAAGGGCAATATTCATAAAGTATTGATTTATCATAGTTAGAACGCTATAATTAAAAATTTCATAGTTGGGCACATTAGTGAACAAAATTACAATCAAAATATTTAGTTTAATTCTGCTAACAGTAATATTATTATCTGTTAATATAAACTCTTTTGCAGAAGATATTAAATCGTGGCGTACGTTTCCAAATAGTAAATTTAACGGGGAAGTTAAGGCATTTACCGTTTATAATGGAGACATAATTGTTGGAGGAAAGTTTACTGCTGTCAGCGGCAAACAGGCAATCGGAATAGCCTGGTGGAATGGGACTCAATGGGTCGCATTGAATAATGATACGGACTGCGAGATATATACAATGATGATATGGAATGGTGATCTCATCGCCGGCGGGAAGTTTAATACTATCGGAGGTGTGTCTGCAAAGAACATAGCCAGATACAGGAATGGCAACTGGGAGCCGATGGGGAATGGTTTCAATAATGAAGTAAACGCATTAATCGAATATGATAATAAACTAATAGCCGGTGGAAAATTTACTTTTTCAGGATTTAGTCTAACTCTAAGAGTTGCTTCATTTTCAAATGCCTCCGGAGGTACCTGGACACAGGTTGGCGGAGGATTTTTTGATGATGTGAACGCCTTCACAGTTAAATCTAATAGGCTTTACGCAGGCGGTAATTTTTCAGGCCGCGTATCGGAGCTCAATGGCAATAACTGGCATAAATCCGGAGACGGACTAAACGATGACGTTTACGCGTTGACAGTTTTCAATAATAGAGTAATAGCAGGCGGTAAGTTTAACGGTAGAATTGCACAGCTCCAGGGAGAGAGTTGGAATGTTATCGGTTCGGGTGTTAACTCTGATGTTCGTTCACTGCTTTCTCTGGGGAGTGAACTCATAGTTGGCGGAGATTTCATCAGAGCAGGCAATAGTTCAAGCGGCAAGTTTGTAAATAGAATTGTAAGCTGGAATGGAAGCCAATGGAAATCTCTTGGTTCAGGGATGAGCGGCAGAGTACAGACGTTATTTTATGATAATGAGACTTTGCTTGCTGGGGGAGACTTCAATTCCGCAGGCGGAGACACGGCTAATAATTTTTCAAGTTGGAAGACAGTTCCCTTGAGAACAATTACAGGAAAAGTGACATTCAGCGATAATAATAAACCTGTTAGCAGTGGAAAAGTATATGCTGCTAAATTAGACATATATACTAAGAAGCTTATCTATCTTGATTCATCAGACATTGGAGATATTAGATTAGATTCGGGTCAATATACTCTAGATAGAGTACCGGTAGGAGAAGGTGATCTCTTCATTTGTTTTCCGGAAGATGAAGATGACTCGCCAATTGGTAATCCTGTATCCTTTTTACCGACATACTATCCTAACACGACGAAGTGGGTAAACGCTACCCGACTGCCCGTGAATACAAGTCATTCGAACATTAATTTTTCCGTTCAAAGAGTGGTGCGTGATACTGATTTTACGGGTGAAGAGGGAACATTGTCGGGAGAAGCAGACCTGAACTATACACCTTCGGGTTACCCATCAAACGGAAATTTTTATTTCAATGCGGGCACAATCATTTACTTGACTAAGAATGGTTCTCCATTTGATTTTGGTGTCAGCGGGGAAGATGAAGAGTTTAGAATAGAAGATCTTCCTTACGGGCAGTATATGGTTACTTCAGACAGGGTAGGGTTTGAGTCATTTACTTCCAGCGTAATAATATTCCCGGGAGTCAATACGATCAATTTTTCAATTGATACTATCAGTATCATAACAAACATCAGCGGAAACCAGACTGAGCTTCCGTCAAGTTTTACTTTACATCAGAATTATCCAAATCCATTTAATCCTTCTACAACAATAAGGTTCGATATCCCGTCGAATATGGTAGTGAAACTGAAGATCTATGACATGCTCGGCAGGGAAGTATACTCACTTATAGACGGTCAGATGACTGCGGGCAGCTACGAGGCTAAGTGGAACGCTTCAGGCTTCTCAAGCGGAGTGTATTACTATTCACTGCAGGCTGACGGCTTCAATCAAACTAATAGAATGGTGCTGGTGAAGTAGTTTTACCCTTTCTTTATTTTAATTCTTCTTTGCGTGTTTCAGGTTTACTATATTTAAGCCGCTGAGATAAAACCCTTCTACATTTTTCTTTAGCAAATATACCTGCTGGTTGTAATACAAATACAGCCAGGCTGCATCCTCGATTACAATCTTCTGCATTTGGTCGTATATTTGTTTACGCTTTTCGAAATCAGTCTCTCTCAATGCTTCTTCATATAATCGGTCAATTTCAGGGTTATTGTAACCGACACGGTTAGGACCTTTTGGAGTTATATTTTTGCTGTAGAAGAGCGCCATGAAATTCTCCGGATCGAAGTAATCCGCTCCCCAGCTTGCCCGCCAGAAAGGGAATTTACCGTCCTCCTGCTGCGATATGAGCGTTGCCTGGAGCATCTGTTCGAGCTTCAGGTCGATGCCAATTTCCTTTAGCTGTTCCTGCACCGCAATGGCGATGGTTTTCTGTATCTCGTCATTACCCATATACAGCGTGAGGTCGAGCCCCTGACCATTAGGGTATCCTGCTTCAGTTAGAAGCTGAATCGCTTTGTCTTTGTCATATCCATAGCCTTTAATGTCCGGATTATAACCCGGCATCCCGACAGGTATGGGTCCGTTGTGCGCAGGTGTACCTCTATTCTGTAAAACATATTTTATAATCTTCTCTCTATCGATCGCGTAGTTCAATGCCTGCCGGAGCTTTAAATTTCCTGCGAAGGGTCCTGTCATACCACCGGGCAATGATTTATCCTGCATCATCCCGAAGAATACCGTCTGGAGCCAGGGCTGACGTACCAGGTCGAAATCCCTTCCGGACGGGTCTGTCAGATCTCCATTTTCGTCTATCAGCTGGTCGATGGTTTCAGATGACGGGAGGTGAAAGTCATACCGCCCATTCACAAAGTCCAGGTATTCTGTTTCGGATGAGGGAGTAAATGTCATCACTATGCCGTCGAGGTATGGAAGTTGATTTCCCTGCGCGTCTTTGCCCCAGTAGTTAGGATTTTTTTCAAAGACAAGCTCCTTATCGAGGTCCCATCGAGCGAATTTAAAGGGACCCGTACCAACCGGATGCTGACCGAATCCATCCCCGTAATGCTCAACTGCCTCACGAGGGTAAACAGACCCGTAAGTCATTGTGAGGATGCTGAGAAAAGGAGCGAACGGATGTGTAAGTTCTATCTGCAAGGTGCTGTCATTAACTGCTTTTATCCCGGTTATTTCTTTAACAGTCCCGTCTTTTGATTGTGAATCCATAAACTCTTCCACGCCTTTGATCTTGTCACGGAAAACCCACGACCCCCTTGTCTTTGTCTTTGGGTTATTCACTCTTTCGAGGCAGTATTTAAAATCAGAAGCTACAACCTTTCTTCCTTTTCCGTCAGGGAAGCACTCATCATCGTGAAAATAAACATCATCCCTTAGCGTAAAAGTATAAACCATACCATCTTCGGAAATTTCCCAGCTTTTTGCGATAGCCGGGGTTATCTCGTTTGCTTCATTGTATTCCACGAGCCCCTCCATCATTATGGATAATGCCCATATTGTCTGGTTAGAGTTCGACATTACCGGCTCCATCGTCTCGATCCCAAGGGGCTGATTGAGGCGGAAGATATTGTCACCTGATTCGGTATTATCATCACCGCAAGAGGCTGTCATTGCGGAAATCGCAAAAGAAAGGAATAATATGAGCTTTTTCATTTATAGATTGTCAATAAATTTAGTATATTTAGGATACTTTTTGTGAAGTATCGCTCAAAAAATAAACATTAATGAGCACAATTTGAATATACTTACCAATATTATTTAAATTAAATTGGACGAATCAACAAAACACAATATCAGGCTGGCGCATAATTTCGACGATAAGTCAGCTACAGATTACCTTGTTAAGTACCAGAACATTCTGGAGCTCGTCGATGCGCAGACATCCGCTCACTCAGAAGATGAATACCTGGTTTTTTATGATGATAAGGGAAACAGGACGGTATATTCCTACACAGAATTCCGTCACAAAGTAAATAAGCTTGCCAATTTCCTCCTGCAGAATGACATACAGCTCGAAGACAGGATCGCCACTTTTTCTCATAATCATTCGGATACCGTCATTCTTTATTACGCCTGCTGGTCGATAGGGGCGGTGATAGTGCCATTAAATGTAAACGAAGAACCGGATATGGTGAAATACATCCTGGATAATTCAAGCACCCGGATGGTATTTACCAGGAACGAGTACGTTAGTAAGCTCGCGGAAATCGGTGGAAGCTTTAAGGTTGTTAGCTTCGATGAAGCAGATTTTTCCGGATTGCCAGGTGAGATCGACTCTTCATATGAAAACCATTCCAATAAGGAAAGCGAGGCGATGATAGTCTATACATCCGGGACGACAGGAAATCCCAAAGGCGTGGTATTGACTCAATATAACCTGATGGCAGATGCTTTTGCAATTTCGGAATGGCATCAATTGTATAGCGGAGATACAATGATGTGCGTGCTGCCAATACACCACGTAAACGGTACCGTTGTTACGATAATGACGACTATGTTTTATGGCGGGCGGCTTGTACTTAATCAGAAATTCCACACGGATAAATTCTTTAAGCGGCTCGCTGATGAAGGTGTGAAAGTCGTGAGCGTGGTTCCTACCCTGCTTCAATTCCTTCTTCACTCTGAAGAATATTCATCTAAACACGACCTTAATAAATTCTCGCACATCATATGCGGTGCAGGACCTCTTACCTGTGAGATAGCAAGGAATTTCGAGCAGAGGTTTGGTCTTCGGATCGTTCACGGTTATGGTCTCTCGGAGACAACCTGCTATTCGTGTTTCATTCCAATGGACCTTCCGGATGAGGAGCATTCCCGCTGGCAGAATGACTTTGGATTCCCGGCTATTGGTATTCCGATAAATTGCAACGATATGGCAATACACGATGAGAACGGCAATCACCTCGAGGAAGAGCAGAAGGGTGAGATAGTAATACGCGGTCATAATGTAATGAAGTATTATTTCGATAATGATGAAGTGAACAGGAAGACATTCGAGTTCGGCTGGTTCCGCAGCGGTGACGAAGGCTTTTTTAAATATGATAATAACGGCAAACCCTACTTTTTCATTACGGGAAGGCTCAAGGAGCTCATCATCAGGGGAGGCGTGAATATTTCACCGCTCGAGATAGACGAGGTCTTGTCCGGTCTGGACTTTGTTAAGGCAGGCATCGCGGTGGGATTCGATAATGACTGGTACGGGGAAGAAGTAGGAGCGCTGGTGATATTAAACACCGCACCTGCCGACGATGCGGAAGCAGAATCTTACAGGCAGATGGTGATTTCAGGCTGCGCCGCGAAGCTCCCATTTCATAAAGCTCCCAAGGTGGTGATACTTTCGGATACCATCCCGGTAACATCCACCGGAAAATATCAGCGCAATAAGGTAAAGCATTTGTTTACGGAACATAAAGCAACGCAATTCAAAAAATAACATTTCTTAGCGGGGATGACCCGGTCTATATGCCGGGTTAAATTAAAATATTATTCTGGAAAACGGAAAAGAAAATAATTACGATAAGCTTTTAAACATTTTATACTCGGCAATCGCGGGTATCGTGGTGGGCTTTGTATTTTCACTGATATTCTTCAGTTTCAGCCTCAGCTCCGTTGTCGAAGGAATGATAATGGGCTTTCTCGTCTTTATCATTATATCCACTTTTGAAAATTACATCTTCCGTCCCCGCTACAGGAAGCTCAGGTTTGCCACCATTCTTATATTCCGGATGGTGTTTTATTTTGCCGTGGTATCTTTCTCGGTGCTGCTTGTCTGGGTGCTCAATGAAGCCCGTCTCGAAAACACAGGATTCTTTGAGGTCATACGCGATGGCAGGGTTAAGGATTTTATTCTTCGTACTGAATTCATCCGCATACTGATATTTACGTCCGTGGTCAGTATCCTTATCATTTACATCAGCCAGATGAATTACCTGCTCGGGCAGAATGTGCTTATGAGGTATCTGTCGGGAAGATATTATAAGCCCGTGCTGGAGGAAAGGTTCTTCATGTTCCTCGACCTGACATCATCGACTACGCTGGCTGAACGCTCCCGCCCCATCGAGTACCATACGTTCCTGAATAACTATTTTTACGACGTGGACGGTCCCATCCGCAAATCCCGGGGCGAGGTCTTCCAGTACGCGGGCGACCAGGTTGTAATTACTTGGACGGAAAAGGACGGCAGGAGAAAAGCTAACTGCATCAAATGTTTCTTCCGTATCAAGCACAAAATAGAATCACTTGAGGAAGTTTATAAAGAGAAATTCGGGATGGTGCCCAAGATCAAAGCCGGGATGCACTTCGGAAATGTAGTCGTAGGGGAGATAGGTGACTCAAAAAAGGAGATCGTGTATCACGGTGATGTAATTAATACGGCATCCCGCATACAGGAGGAATGCAATGTATTGAACAAGAACTTCCTTGTGTCCGCCGAGGTCCTGGACTTTGTGGATTTGCCGGAGAAGTACCGGTCTGAATTACTCGGTGAGTTTTTGCTGAAGGGTAAGGAACACGCAG
Source organism: Bacteroidota bacterium (assembly GCA_023429265.1). Taxonomy (GTDB): domain Bacteria; phylum Bacteroidota; class Ignavibacteria; order Tepidaquicellales; family Tepidaquicellaceae; genus JAEYVS01. Next base: position 7,984 of record JAEYVS010000178.1, read on the forward strand.
TTGAGTTATATAGTATAGAAGAGGTAAATGTAAATCAAAGTAAGGGGTCGTAATGAGGAGTTATGTAGTCTTTTTAAGTGCGATAGCAACCGGATTATTATATGCGCTGGGGATAAGGCTGATATTCGGTTTAGATGTCCAATGGATCAATTCCGGCTTCGGAGGCGGCGTATCTGCTCTAATGACATTTGCTTTCATTTTTGTAATGCCCTTTGCTACAGGATTCATTACGGGATATATATCACGGCAGAAAACTTCTGTCCTGTATTATATTTTTGCTCCATGGCTCACATTATTTTTAGTATTCTTCTTTGCGTTTATATTTGAACTTGAAGGTCTGATATGCCTCGTAATAATCGCACCCGTTTATCTCATTCTGGCTTCTATTGGAGGATTGGTCGCTTATTTTGTCGTAAAAAATTCTAAAAAATATAATACTCTCGTACTTTGTTCCATTGTTTTACTACCCTTCCTCACACTGCCTGTGGAGAATAGTCTTGAACGTGAGGAAAAGATCGTGGATGTGAATACTTCGATCATGATAAATGCGGATGAAAAGGAGGTGTGGGAAAATATCGTGCGCGTGTATGAAATCGATGAGACGGAAAATGACAATACAATGTTCCTGATGATGGGATTTCCCCGTCCGATAAGAGCAGAGCTGGATAAAGAGGGGATTGGCGGTGTGCGTATAGCGGAATTTGACCGCGGGCTGTATTTCACCGAAACGGTAACGCAGTGGGATCCTATGAGATCATTTACGTTTTCGATAGAAGCCGATCCGGAATCGATACCCCTTACCGCTCTCGACGAACACGTTACAGTCGGAAGTGTTTACTTCGATGTGCTCGAAGGAAAATATCAACTCGAACCTGTCGATAACGGCGTGATGCTCCATCTCTCAAGTAAATTTAAAATGCCCACGACATATAATTTCTACAGCCGGATATGGTGCGAAGCAATTATGGCGGACATCCAGGATAACATACTGCACGTGATTAAAAACAGGTGCGAGAAGAATTAAGAATTGAGAATTAGGAATTAAAACTTATATTGGGTGGTAAATAAAATTGCAAAGATCGTATGGTTCATTGATGTACTCTTTTTAATTATTCTTCTCATAAATTTATTAATTCTTTTTAGCAGTGAAAGTGAAATTGATTTTACTCCGTTTGTTTTAAACCTCATCCTTCTGAGCCTATCAGGATTTTTATTATACTACAGTATTTCAGTCATAAGTAAAATCAATCAATCATTGATATTCTTACTTCTTGGGTTTATTAGCGGACCCGTATTACTTTTAATTCTTTTTTTATTATTCAGTTGGAATGCTGTATTAATTGGCGGCGCTATCTCATTGATTGTAACCGTATTTTCAGGTGGGGTAATTTTCAGAAAGGCTAAATATCAATAATTCTTTTTCATATAGTCGTAAGTGGCGTACTGAGTCCGGATCTTTGGTTCGCCCGGTTCCCTGTATTTATTGATCTGGTTCTTATCGATGATCCTCGCCTTTACATTGTCGCTCCATTGTATGTCCAGGAGGTCCTTTATCATTTTTCGTATTCCTTCGTCGTACACCGGGAATGCCACCTCTATCCTTTTTCGCAGATTCCTTTTCATCAGGTCAGCCGAGGAAAGATAGACCTCCTCATTCCCGTCATTATGGAAGTAATATATCCTCGAATGCTCCAGGAATCTGTCCACAATGCTTATGACCTCGATATTTTCGCTCATTCCTTTTATTCCGGGAATCAGACAGCATATCCCTCTCACGATGAGCCTTATCTTCACACCTGCATTGCTCGCCTCGTATAGCTTCTCTATTATCCGTGGCTCCTCGAGCCCGTTCATTTTCATTACCATCAGTCCGGGCTTGCCCTTCTTCGCGTTCGCCGTCTCCCGGTCTATCAGGGCGTAAAACGAATGCCTCATATTAAACTTACCCACCAGCAGATGCTTGAATTCCGGCTTTGTCTGTCTCGTCTCCAGGTAATCGAATACATCCGACAGCTCATTCACCAGTCTTTCGTCAGATGTGAATAGTCCCAGGTCAGTGTAGAGCTTCGCGGTCTTCTCATTGAAATTCCCTGTGGCGAAGTATCCGTACTTTTTCAAACCGCCCTTCTCCTCGCGTGTAACGAGCAGCGTCTTGCAGTGCACCTTCAGTCCCGGCAGGCTGTAAAGCACTTTTGCTCCCGCGCTCTCCAGCAGCCTCGAGTACTCCATATTCGATTCCTCATCGAACCTTGCCTTCAGCTCCATGAATACCACAACGTTCTTGCCGTGCTTCATCGCGTTTATCAGCGCTTTTATTATCCTCGAATCCCTCGCGAGCCTGTACTGTGTTATTTTTATGTCACGAACCTTCGGGTCTTCTGCGGCAGTCTCCAGAGCGTCGAGCACATAGTCGTACTTCTGGTAGGGGAAATGCAGGGCGAAGTCCTTTTTGCGCCACGCCTCAAAAATATTCTTATACTGCTCGGGCTCTTTGCTCTTTAGCGGAGGGAGAGGTTTATTCTCCAGCTCCTTACGTCCGGGATTCGGGAATTTAAAGAAGTCATAAAAGTTATGGTATCTCCCGCCCGGCACAAGGTCCTCATCGGTCAGCTCCAGCGACTCCTTCAGCAGCTTCAGGAATGGTTTCGGGATGCTATTGTCATACAGGAAGCGGCTCGGGTTCGCGCGGCTTCTTCTCTGCAGGCTCTTCTGTATCTTCTCGCGCAGGTTGCCGGTGAACTCGTCATCGATGTGCAGGTGCGCATCTCTCGTAAGCTTTATCGAGTATGTACCCGCTATGTCGTACCCGGGAAAGATATTCGGCAGACAGAATTTTATCACGTCATCCAGGAATATCACATAATCATTTCCCCTGTGCCTCGGCAGCTCTATGAATCTCGGGAGCTTATCTGATGGTATCTCTATCATCGCGTACTTATGACGTACTCTTGATTCTTTTCCCGGCGCCTTCTTATCCGCTGCCTTGTTTTTCTTTGAGCCTGGTTTCGGGGAGAGCTTGATCGCCAGGTACTGCTGGCCGCTTTTTAGGAATGGGATTACCTTGCGTTTTTCTATCATCATCGGGGATATGTGCGTCAGGACGTTATCATAAAAATAATCCGTTACGACATTAGCCTGGTCCTTATTCAGTTTTGACTCATCGATAAGGTAAATGTAGTTCTTATTCAGCTCGGGTATGATATGCTCGCGGAATATCTTTCCATATTCCTCCTGCTGGGCTTTCACGGTTTTGTGAATGCGCTTCAGCAGTGCGGAGGGGTCTATTTCGAGGGTTTTCTGCGCTTTCTTATTAAGGTCGAGGAGTGTCCGGAGGGATGCAACCCTTATCCTGAAAAACTCCTCCATATTCGACGAAAATATAGCGATGAATTTGATGCGTTCATACAGCGGAACTGTAGGGTCTTTCGCTTCCTGCAGTACGCGGTAGTTAAAAGACAGCCAGCTGAGCTCGCGGTCGAATAGTCTGCTGTTTTCCATTACTCCGAGAGAGGCTCCTTGTAATATTTTTTCGGGTATTCAAAAAAGATCTTCTCACCCTTTCCAAAAGCCGTGTCCATCCATTTATCGATGTTCAGCCTGGCGCACACTACTCCGCACGTAGGGATATTGTCGATCTGCAGCTCACACAGCCGGTTGGCGAAGTACGTGAAGCCTGGGTTATGACCGAAGAGCATCAGCGTGTCGTAATCATCAGGTGCGGTCTTTACTATGTCCAGGGTTTCCATTTCATCCGAGAGGTAGAGATCCTCCTCCTGGAATACGGTGTCCTTATCCATTCCGAGGGCTTTGGCGAATTCCATTGCCGTAGAGTGCGCCCTCACCGCCGTGCTCGAAAGCAGCGCGATGTTCTTTGATTCAATCCCGGGTTCGATCCGCTTAGCGCAGAACTGCGCCATAAAGGGCGCGTCACGCCTTCCTCTTTTATTCAGAGGGCGGTCGTGGTCCGAAAGATGCGGCTCGCTCCAGCTCGATTTTGCGTGCCTGACTATGAATAATGTTTTGATGTCCTTGTTCTCCTTTCCTGCATTTGTCGCCCAACGATGCCTAAATGAATCAAGGAATATCATAAATAAGCCTAAATATAGCCTTAAATCGTAAAAATTGATATGTAAATAGGGAGGAGAGGGGAGATTTAATATTGTGGAGAATGACTCAGTGTCCCCTCCGACGGAGGGGTAGGGGAGGGTTGTCAAGTCTACGCAGACAAATAACCATATTATCTAAGCAATTCCAATTATAAGACTTACCGGAATAACGTTTTAATTTTAAGTATCTTCCAACATTCTTTGTTCCATACAAGCCCACGGCTTGTCATTCCTGCGAAAGCAGGAACCTAGACCCTTAACTCAATACATTGAAGTAAACCGAATTCCTTATCAAAAATTACACATGAGAGCATACCTTATAGCAACCTCGTTCCTACATTCCGATGAGCCACGCTTATGCGGTGATATAAAATATACTTCAACTTCCTTATGCCACCCCTTCAGGGTTGTATTTCTTAGGTATTCAAATGCTATAATCATATCACCCCTTCGGGGTTATCTGCCTGCCCCGCTTTAGCGGTGGTGAGCTCTCGAAGCGAAGCGAGATCCCGCTTTTGCGGTGATGTGACTCAATGGCAGAAAAAATCATACTTGTCTCCTTTTCCCTCGTCAATCCCAAAAACAATCGCCTGTATAAAAACAATACTTATTGTACAAAAAGTATAGATGCGCTATCTATCCTTTTTTTGTTTGACTCTATGCAGTGATATAGTGTATATTTGTTACAGAAAATATTTGATAGATACGGATACTTAAATTCACTACCAATGAATTAAAAATCGTTTGTAAAACATTTGTAAAATCAATCGAACTACTGCCGTTCTGCTGAAACCATGCCAACGGCTTAGAAAAGCAGGCATTAAACCTGTCATATTAGTATAATTGAACCTATATAGGAAACGCCGGCTTAAACATCCGGCGAAGTAGTGTTTATCACTACGAGTCAATCGAACTAAATGGGTAAAGTCTGTGTCGGGCGCTGCGCTCAGAGCGCGCTGCCATCGGCTCCTGTGTAGAAGAGTAAAGAAGTAACGTATAATTACTGAGCGGACTGAAAATAGTTTATTTGCCATATTTCTCCCGAATTTCTTCACTGAAGTTAATTTATAAAATGATTACTTTAGTTCATTATTATGTTCCCAAACAGGAGTTTGGGAACAAGTGTGAGACTAATATAACCATATATAAATAATGAAATTAGAAGATCTGACAGAAGAGCAGAGGGAGAAGATCTCCGAGTTTGGCGTGAATACCTGGTTTGTACTGGACCTCTTCCGCGATTATAAGAATGACCCGGCATCGGTGAGCGATGAATGGAAAGATTACTTTAAGGATTTTGATTCGAGCGAATTGAGTTTCGATATTGGAAATGACAATGGAAACGGTAAGGGAAACGGTAATGGAGTAACACAAACCGCTCCAAAGACAAAACCGCAAACTCAATCTCAGGATAACGGCGCGAAGGTTTCCGCGAAACAGGTGAATATGCCAAAGCCTCTGGAAGGCGAAGAGCCGGCATTGATAAAAGGAGCGGGCGCGCGGATCATCGATAATATGGAGGACTCGCTGAGCATCCCGACCGCGACGACATTCCGGGAAATGCCGGTGAAGCTTCTCGAAGAGAACAGGATAGTTATTAATAATTTCCTGAAGCAGAAGGGTCTCGGCAAAATTTCATTTACGCACATCATTGGCTGGGCAATTGTAAAAGCCATCGAGGAAGTTCAGAATATGAACAACTCATATACTGTGATCGACGGACAGCCCTATCTCGTGAAAAAACAGGATGTGAATCTCGGACTCGCCGTCGACATCGAGAAAAAGGACGGCTCGAGGTCGCTCATCGTTCCGAATATCAAGAAGGCGAACGAAATGAACTTCAAGGAGTTTTTTGAAGCATATAATGAGATCATAAATAAATCCCGTTCCGGCAAAATAGAGGTATCTGATTTCCAGGGGACAACCATCTCACTAACAAATCCGGGCACCATCGGCACAAATGCATCGCACCCGAGACTTATGATGGGGCAGGGCACAATAATCGCAACGGGAGCGATAGATTTTCCGGCAGAGTTCCACGCCGCTACGAAGGATGTCATCGTATCGCTCGGCATCAGTAAAGTGATGAATATGACCAGCACTTATGATCACAGGATAATCCAGGGCGCGGAGTCGGGGCTATTCCTGAAGCGCATACACGAGCTGCTGCTCGGACAGGATGAGTTTTACGACGAGATATTCCGTGACCTGAAGGTGAATGTGCTTCCGGTGTACTGGAAGGCTGATGATAATGTAGAGGACTTCGTAGGCATTAATAACATCAAGGAAATAGAAAAACAGGCTAAGGTCATTCAAATGATAAATATGTTCAGGGTACGCGGGCATCTGCAGGCGCACCTCGACCCTCTCACCGATGATCCTAAGTATCACAAGGAGCTTGACTCATCATATTACGGGCTGACACTGTGGGATTTCGACAGGGAATTTATTACGGACGGGCTCGCCGGGCTGCGATCCGCGAAACTGCGTGACATACTGGACATATTGCTCGAGACCTACTGCGGAAATATCGGCGTAGAGTATAAGCACATACAGGATGTAGAAGAGAAGGAATGGCTGCAGAATAAAATGGAGCCGGTAAGGAACATGCCGAACTTCGACGCGGCGGAAAAGAAGAACATACTTTATAAGCTGATGCAGGCGGAGAATTTCGAGAAATTCATCGACAGAAAATATCTCGGACACAAGAGATTTTCACTCGAGGGATCGGAAACGATAATCGCCGTGCTGGATCATCTGCTGAATATCGGCGCGGAAGCAGGCGTTGAGGAAATGGTGCTTGGTATGGCGCACAGGGGAAGGCTGAATGTACTTGCGAATGTCATCGGTAAATCGATGCACGCGATATTCTCGGAATTCGAGGACAATGTAGAGAAATCCACACAGGGCAGCGGTGACGTGAAATACCACCTTGGCGCGAGCGGCACATACGAAACAGTTAAAGGTAAAAATATAAACGTAGCGGTAGCATCCAATCCCAGCCACCTGGAATTCGTGAACCCGGTAGTAGAGGGCATTGTAAGAGCAAAACAAACCAGGCATAATGACACCGCGCGCGAGAAATACGTGCCCGTGCTTCTTCACGGCGATGCTGCTTTTGCCGGAGAGGGCATTGTAGCAGAGACATTGAATCTGTCGCAGTTGAAAGGATACAGTACCGGCGGTACAGTACATATAGTTATTAACAACCAGATCGGATTTACTACTGCGCCGGTTGACGCTCGGAGTTCGGTATATGCTACAGACGTCGCGAAGATGGTGCAGGCTCCGATATTCCATGTGAATGGTGATGACCCGGAGGCTTCGATGTGGGTGACACAGCTTGCATTTGAGTACAGACAGAAATTTAAGAAGGATGTGGTAATAGATGTATTCGGGTACAGGAGACTTGGTCACAATGAAACCGACGAACCTGCATATACACAGCCATTGATGTATAAAAAGATCAGGTCTATGCCTTCCGTACTGGAAAAGTACAAGGCAAAGCTGCTGAAGGATAAGACGGTGACCGATGAAGAAGTGAAGGAAATGGAAAACCAGATCAATGAGAGAATGGACAAGGATTATAACCTGGTAAAAAGCAAAGGCTCCGATACATTCGATGAGTCAGACGCGCCGCTTGCAGTTTCCAAGGATGAGATGAAGGAAAAGATGAAAGCCGAACCGACAAAGGTAAGCGCGGAACAGCTGGATGAAGTTGTGAAGGCATTGACGAGCGTACCGGAAGGATTTACTGTACACCCGAAGCTGAAGAAATTCGTAGAAAGCAGGGGACACTTCCCGCAGGAGAATAGTTTCAAAGTTGACTGGGCTTTTGCGGAGTCGCTGGCGTTCGGTACATTGATGCTGGAGGGTACACCAATAAGGCTCTCCGGGCAGGACAGCGCGAGAGGAACGTTCTCACAGAGGCACGTAGTGCTGACGGACGTAGAGACCGGTGCGGAAATAATCCCTCTGAATCAGCTGGACTGCGAAGCGAAGATGGAAGTGCTCGATAGCCTTCTCTCTGAAGCTGCGGTGCTTGGATTTGAATACGGGTACAGTACGGCTGACCCTATCACGCTTGTTATGTGGGAAGCACAGTTCGGTGATTTTGCGAACGCGGCGCAGGTGATCATAGATAATTTTATCTGCTGTTCATACACAAAGTGGGACCTTCCCAATAATGTGGTGATGCTCCTGCCTCACGCGCAGGAGGGACAGGGACCTGAACATTCAAGCGCAAGGCTGGAGAGGTATTTAGCATTGTGCGCGGATGATAATATGTTCGTGACTAACCCGACGACCCCTGCACAGTATTTTCATTTACTTCGTAGGAGGGCAAAGGCTAAATTTCCTAAGCCGCTGATCATAATGACGCCAAAGAGCATGCTGAGGGATAAGATGGCAGTTTCCGCGGCGAAGGATTTCATGGAGGGACAATTTCATGAGGTGATCAATGATGATAGAAGTGATAAAGAAAATTTTAAGAGGGTGATAATAACGAGTGGTAAGATT
>JAEYVS010000207.1 GCA_023429265.1 Bacteroidota bacterium
GATAATGGTATTACCTGGTCAAACCAGGTCACGATATCTACAGATCTCCTCGAAAGGGCTACTACTCATTCGGATGGCGATCCTTCAAGTCCCTTTTATGGAAGAACCTACGCCGCGTGGGTCAAGTTTACTCCTCCATATCCCATTAGTTTATCGTATACGACTTCAGGAGGACAAAGCTGGACAACACCTATGGCAATCAATAACCCACAACAAAGATGTTATGGGGGAGAGCTTGCAGTCGGTTTAGGTGGAAGGTTATCTATTACATGGGCAGGTGTACAGAATACTTCTCCATTTACTGAGATTCACGTTGGATTTGCTTCTTCTACAACAGGAGGTCAGTCATTTAATGTTACAGAGAATGCATTTAATATGAATGGCATACAGGGCTTTCTTCCCGATAAAAACGGTATAAGAGTTAATGGTCTTCCAAGGATAGCAGTAGACAATACTACCGGTCCGAGATCGGGTTGGATTTATATTGTCACGACCCAAAAGAACCTTGCTCCTGCGGGAACAGATCCTGATATTATCCTTAACCGTTCAACTGACGGGGGACAGACCTGGCAGTCTGCTGTCAGAGTCAATCAGGACCCTCTGAATAACGGTAAGACCCAGTTTTTTCCTGCTCTGACAGTCGATCACGAAGGCGGTTTGAACATAATTTATTATGATGACAGGATGACAACTAATGATTCTTCAGGAGTCTATCTTTCACGCTCAACTGATGGAGGCTTTACTTTTCAGGATCATATAATTAGTAATCATAACTTTGAGCCGCGTCCCATTAGCGGTGGCGGACAGGGCTACCAGGGCGATAATATTTCCATTACTTCATTGGGAGATGTCCTGTGGGCTACCTGGATGGATAATTCCATAAATGATAATTACCAGATATGGGCTGCTCCCATCGATATTAATAGCATTAGCGTTAATAACATTGGAACTCAGATACCGGGAGTATTTGAGCTGAAACAAAATTATCCCAATCCTTTCAATCCTTCTACAAAGATAGGATATGACATCAAAAAAGCCGGAATTGTTACTCTGAAAGTTTATGATATGAATGGAAAAGAGATTTCCGAATTGGTAAATAAAAATCATCAGCCGGGTTATTATGAAGTTGATTTTGCGGCTGGTATTACCGGAAATTTATCTTCGGGAGTTTACTTCTATACAATACAGACAGGGGAGTTTAAGCTGACAAAATCTATGGTACTTTTGAAGTAGAACGATTTTTTTACATTTTCAAATGGTTTTATTGAACAGACTTATTTCAGTAAAACCATTTTTTTTGTTTGTGTGATTTGATTTATTCCCTTCAATGGAGTTATGATTATCTTATAGTAGTATACCCCGCTTGTCATTCCTTCCGCGTTAAATAACATAGAGTGATTTCCCGAAGCCTTAAAACCGTTGTCATAGCTTCTGATCTCTCGTCCGTTAATGTCGTATATCTTCAGCTTTATAAACCCGCTTTCCCTGATATCGTAAGAAATGGTTGTTGAAGGATTGAAAGGATTGGGATAATTTTGATATAAGTTGTGAGTAAATGGAATCTGGGGGTTATTCTCCACACCTACGCCTTTATTAATGTATTTAATAATTGCACCATTCTCTCCGCACGCGTATCCATAAATCGAATCAGTGAATTGAATGTCATAAATAATTGAACTATCGGGAGAGTTTATGTCAATCCAGTCTATACCGCTGTTAGTGGTATAAATGAACTTCTGTGCGAAGCCCAGGGGGGCCCATCCCTCGGATGCTGTACGGAATGATAAGGAGCTTGCAATCCCGTAAACATTCAGGCTTCGGTATTCCCAGCTCCGTCCGCCATCTGTTGATGTCACTATCCCCGAACCGTATTCAAAATCACCGCCCACCCCGATAATATTCAGAGAATCAAAGAAATGCATTTCCTGTATAGGTTCAGGACCTACCGGTTCTGAAGTCCAGTTCTGTCCACCATTGGTTGTATTCCAGATAACTCCCGAAAGATCTATTATCCCTCCGCAGGCAAATCCATACATTGAATCAAAAAAGGTAAATTTTAATGGTGGAAACCCGGACGAAAATGAAGAGTCAATATGAGCGTTTTGCCATTTCTCTCCTCCATCTGTTGTAAAAACCAAAAAACCCGGATAACCTCCCATCCAGCCTGTTTGTGAATTAGCAAAATAGATCGTATTAATGTAGGTGTCTTCTTGTGGATAAAATGTATCAGACCAGGTTTGACCGCCATCGGTTGTATTATGGATCACGGTACCGAATTGTCCGCCACCCGAGCCAAATAGCTGCCACGAGAGAGCCCAGCCTGTATTCTCATTGAGAAAGAAAATATCAAGCATTCTATTTGTTACACGGCTGTCCTGAAGTACCCAGTTCTGTCCTCCATTGGAAGTATGTAATATTACACCGGAATCTCCTACAACCCAACCTTTTAAACTGTCCAGGAAAAATACCCTGGATAGTTGTTCATCTACCCCGCTATCCAGAAAAATCCAGGATGACTCTGTTTGAGATTTCACGCCGGTATTCAGGCTCAAAACCATGAATATGCAAAATATTGTTTTTCTCGGTATTTTTGTAAGGATGGACATTACTTTATTAATACGAATTTTTTAGTTTCTGAGTGAATATTCCCGCCTGATGCAGGATCCGATACTTGTAAATTATAATAATAAACACCTGATGTAAAGTCACTTAGGTCAAGATTTACTGCATAACTGCCTGCAGGTTTAAATCCCTGGTCGGCAATTTTAATTTCTTTACCAAGCATGTTAAATATTCGCAGCTTTACCTCACCCGGTCTTTTCGTATCATACCTGATGGTAGTAGCCGGATTAAAGGGATTTGGATAGTTTTGGTAAAGACTGAATAACCCTGGTATTTCCGAACTAATGTTTGTTATGTTTATCAATTCAGAGTTATATTTTAATACCGTACCCTTTTCTCCTACGGCAAATCCATTTCTCGGGTCGGTGAAAACTACATCATAAATTTCAAGGCTGTCAGGTGTGGAAATTGTCTGCCAGGTATCTCCCGAATCAAGGGTGTACATGAATTTTCTTTCGAATCCCAGTGGTGACCATCCCTCAGCTCTCGTCCGGTAGGAAAGCGCTGAAGCAAAACCGAAAATGCCGAGGACTTCATATTCCCAGTTTAAGCCGCCGTTTGTAGTTCGTATGATGCTCGAACCAAAGTCAAAGTCACCTCCAACAGACTGTATGTTTAATGAATCGAAGTATACTATCCCAAAATATGGCTCAGAGCCAAGGACGCTTCCGCCTGTTACAGACCAGTTCATTCCGCCATTTGTAGATTTCCAGACTACACCGGATATGTCGTTTGCTCCGCCTATTGCAAATCCAAAATTATCCGAATAAAAACTAATCTCAAAGACAGGAAATCCGGAAAAGATTGTAGAATCAGGGAAGGTATTAAACCAGTTGTCTCCGCCGTTTGTTGTTTTAATGATCTTTCCGTTATCCCCGCCTGCCCATCCTGTCATATTGTTTATGAAATGTATGGCATAATAAAACTGATTGGTATCCTGGTATAAGTAACTATTCCAGTTGTCTCCGCTGTTTGTGGTTTTTAGCATAATAGGAAAATAACCTGATTTTGTGAATCTGAACCCAGTCGCCCATCCCGTGTTATTATCGATGAAAAAAATACCCCAAAGCTTATCATCTAACCCGGTTTCCTGCTGGATCCAGTTCTGTCCACCGTTAGTTGTATGGATTATCACTCCCGAATCACCGGCTGCCCAGCCGCTCAGACTGTCGATAAAGCTTAGATTGCTCAATCTTTGATTAGTTGGTGATGTTTGTTTCAGCCAGTATTCCTGCCCAAATCCATTTAAAGGCGCGAATATTGCTAAAATAAGTATTATGCGGTAAATCCGGATCATTTGGTATAGTTTAAATAAAAGTTATAATTATCCGGAACATATGAAAGGGAAATAGATTAAGGAAGATTATTCCTTTTACGGAAAAACCATTCTGTACACATTAATAGGATTATTATAGCCAGGAAATACGGATTTATGTTTAAGCTGAAATTTTTTAAAGATTCTATCTCGTCTCCTGATGATTCGTTTATCGCGGCTATGATGCTGCTTATTTCGTCAGCTGTCATTCCTGTGAAATTTTGCCCGCCTGTTTCATTGGAAAGGGAAGCTAAAATAGAATTATCTGCTCTCGTATCTTTAAATTCATAATTATTCTCACCGATAAGGAATCTGCCGCCGTCATCTTCGATAAATTCTCCCCTTATACTGAGATTTGCAGTGTAACTGTAATCTCCATCCTGTGGAATTTTAATGCCGCCTTCAAAAGTTGTGTTGTTTTTCTTTGAAAGTGTGATTTCCTCATTAAGGCCGTTTCCTGTTACCCTTACTTTAATCTCCTCGCCGCCTGTAATGTCCGGATCGTTTAGTGTAGCGGTGAATCTCACTTCCTCGTATTTGGAATAAACTGGTCTAGTGGTTTCAATGAAGAATTTCTTTTGCCTGTCTTTATCAGCAATGTAAGCGGTTGTTGTTGACAGCAGGTAATTTAATACCTCTGCCCCGTTCGTTTTCCGGGGAGACAACCTCCATTTATATAATCCGTGAACAAGCATTGCCGCCGAATGATTGTCTTCCGTGTTCTGAATAACAAAAGCCGGCTCGGAGGATGATGTCAATAAAATCGTTTCCGAAGAGGGATTTGCCGAAAAAGTCGTTCCGCTTTTAAATACATTTGGAAGATTCCCCGCTGAGGAAAGAATCTCATTCCTGTTAAATGCCTCATTGTCTATAAGGCTCACACTTTTTACACCCGTTTCGGATTCCGCGTCAGAATAATTGAATGCTCTGAATGGCAGCCTCTCCGAAAGAACATCCAGCTTTGCATAGTCTGTGTTTCTGCTCGCGAAGAAAAAAACGGCAGCTTTCGTATTATTTATTACATTCCCGATCTCGGACAGCACCTCGGGACTGCTCTCTGATACAGGGTATCCGACAAGGATGAATACTCTGAATTGATTCAGGTCAGGGACACTTCCTTCGTAATAGGAGTTTACGCCCTTTTGAGTAAGGAATGTTGTCTCAAAATTCTGGATCTTTGATATTTCCTCTTTAATGAATGCGTAATCTGAACTTGGACCTCCGCTCAAAACCAAAACCTTGAAGCTGTTATCAACAAACTTAATGAAAAATTCTTCATAATTATTCTTTTCAGTGATTTCGTCTCCTAACGGTATTATCTCAATCTTGTATTTCTTAACACCTGCTGTAAGGGATGTAACGCTGAAATCCACATTATAGATGATCTGCCCGGTGTTTACAACAACTTGTTGGGATGTGAGGATCTTATCCTCTTCGTAAAGGTTTACCGTTACCGTAGTATTGTAATTAAATGAGTTTATTTCAGCTTTTATCGGTACGCTGCTTTCAATGAAGGCAGATTTATTATAAAAAACATTTTTTACCACCAGGTCATTTTTTTGTGCTGTATCCCCGATCAGGATATAGTTTACCGGAGCGTTCATCGTTCTTGCAGTAAAAACAGGGTTGCCGCCTTCGTTTATTATTCCGTCTGATATTATGTTTATACTTGAAATGTTTCCCGCAGAAAATCTTTTTTCTGTTTCGATCAGCGCGGATGTTAGGTTAGTGGCGGTGTTATCTGTTTCAAAAAAGGTGATTGAATCTCCGGCTTCTTCTCCGGCAGTCCTGGAGAAAAGGAAAAACCTGTTCTCGGAAATGTCGTTCTCTGTGTCGGTAAGAATGTTTTTATGGATACTGTCCGTTATAAGATACCTGTTTTCTATCTGCAGACTTTTTGAGTTGTCGATCAGAAAGATATTTACGGGTTCTATGTTTATCAAGGAGATGAATGAAATTACCGGAGATGAAAGCAAAAGCAGGATGAAAAAGATTGTCAGCCCGCGGGTGATTGTTAGGAAGATCTTTATTCCGCCCTGCACGGAAGACTTACGGTAGTAGTATAAAGCAATTAAGACTGATACAATGATTATAATCGCGAAAAAAATAATATTGTATTCAGTCTTAATGAAAAAGTCCATTTACGTCATCTTTACAGGAACTATGAAAACGCTCTACCAGAGCCTTCAGAGGCTGCGTAGAGCCTTTGCTAAAATCTTATGTCCACATATACTGATTCACGAAGCTCATTGATCCAGTCTTCCATTTCCTTGCTTTCTTTAAAATATAAAGCATATTTTTTGATCTTCTCATAATCATCCGGATCTGAAAGTACCAGTGTATGTCCCGGAGAAAACTTATGCAGTTTAAGAATTTCGTAGCCGGAAATCTGGTCTTGTATTCCTATCCTGATTGGCTCGGATATCTCACCCGGTTCAAGGCCCTGCAATGCTTCCAGTTCTGCGCTGTCGAGTCCCGTGACCGCTACAAATCCAGCGTAGCCGCTGTCCGCGGCAGCTTCAGTACCCTGTGAATATTCAATTGCAGCCTGTTCGAATGTTAATTCTCCAAGTTCTATGCGCGATTTTAGTGAGTTCAAAAACGAGATGCTTTCGATGTCTGATGATTCCAGCTTTGGAAAAGCAACCAGTATATGGCTCGCGGTACGGGTATCGCCGTCGATTTTATCCAGCTTAATTATGTGGTATCCGAATTGTGTCTCAATGGGTTCGGAGATTTCACCGACCTTCATGCTAAAAATCGCATCTTCGAATGGTCCTACAAAAACACCTTTACCTGCCGGTCCTAAAGAACCGCCGTTTGACGCGCTGCCCGGGTCATCTGAATTTCTCTGAGCAAGCAGCTCAAAACTCTCGCCGGAGCGTATGCTGTCGAGTATCGCCAAAGCTTCAAGTCTTGCCTGGTCTTTTTCAGCGTCCGAGATTTTTCTGGAAATATAGATCTGCGAAAGTTCATATTCATCGCTTGCTTCGGGAAGACTGTCCCTGTATGTCGTATAAAAATCCTGTACTTCCTTGTCAGAGACTTTTATTCCGCCGCGGAATTTCTCTCTTTTTAATCTGTCCGCTCTTAGCTTTTTCTCGAGATCTTCCTTTAAAAGAAGTTTTATACGTCCTATCGACATCCCATATATTTCTTCGAGCTGGCTGACTGAACCAATTTGAGAAACAAGAGATTTTATCCGGAAATCCAGTTCCCTGTTAATGTCTTCTTCATTTATTTCTACGCTGTCCTGGACTGCTTTAGCATAAATGATCTTATCCGTAAGCATCTGCTGGAATATCTGCTGAGCGATCATTGGATTTATCTCAGCGATCTGGTTTTGCCTGGCATAAACCTGGACCTGGTATTGAAAATCAGATTCAAGTATTACGTCATTTCCAACAACAGCGAGTATTCTGTCACCCTGCGGCTGCTGAGCATTCAAGGATGCAAACGATCCTGCAGCTAATATTATGGCTATTATAAACGTTTTTATCATAATTATTGTCTCTGTTATTATCTCTTTGGCTTAACCTTCTGTAAATGCTTCGCTGAGTACTTCTTCTTTTATAACCACAGGATACTTAGCTCTTAATGCATCTACGTATTCTTTCTCCATTTGTTTAAATCTTTCCTGCTGCAAAATATTCGAGATCTCTGACCTGACTTCGTTAAATTCTCTGTATTTTACTGTCTCTCCGTCTTTGTATTCATACTTCTGCTTATTGGCGTTATAATAATCCATCAATTCCTGGTCGGATAACTGTATTTTACTCCATAATTCTTCCTGGTCAACCTTAAAGCTAAGAAGACCGTCTTCGTATTCTCTCAATAACTTCTGATAATCATCATTATTCTCAACATTTTCTTCGTCGGCAAGCTGATTTAATACTGCTGTTTCCCCGGCTCCGTTTACAATGCTGATTAAAGTATTCCTGTTAGCAGCGTTATTCGAAAATTCCTTGTTGATTTTCATGTATTCTACTACGTCTCTGACCTTTACTTCACCGCCGTCATATGTTGCAACTACTATTTCCTTATCTTGTTCCGCGATGCTGCTGTCAGGATTATTTGAAGAGATGATTTTTGTGGAATCAAATTTCATTACTAGAGCGTTCATTCCATCTTCAACAATCTCAAAATCTACTTTTTCTCGTGCTTCAACCATAAAGGTATTATAAGCGCCTTTGTACTGCTGGCTTCTCTTAAACTCAGATTTCAGCTTCTCCTTCTGCTTCTCAAATGGCTCATATTCTTTGATGTCTGTCAGTTTAATGATATGATATCCAAACCTTGTCTTGATCACGTCAGATATTTCACCTTCCTTCAATGAAAAAGCCGCGCTGTCAAATTCCTGCACCATTCTTCTTCTGTCAAAATACCCAAGGTCTCCGCCATTTGGAGCTGATCCCGGATCCTGTGAAAATTCCTTTGCAAGTGCGCCAAAATCTTCACCGTTCTTTGCCCTTGTTAGAATTTCCTGGGCTTTGTTATATGCTTCTAAAGTATCGACTGTATTTCCAAGGCTGTCTGTCTTATTCTGTAATAGGATATGTGATGCCTGGATGCTTTCAACTCTTTCCTTTTTATCGGTAAGCTTAACAATGTGAAGACCAAACTGTGTCTTGATGGGCTCTTTGGAAATATCACCGACTTTCATCTGGTAAACCACGTCCTCAAATTCAGGTACTGTCATACCACCTGTAAAGTAATACAGGTCTCCGCCGTTTTGCTGCACTGTCTGATCTTCGGACATTTCTTTCGCCACTGTGACAAAATCCTCACCGTTATTCAGTCTGTCTAATACCTGCTGAGCCTTTTGGTAAGCTTTGATGGAATCTTCTGCCGGAGCATTTGGGGGTAAATTTATTAATATGTGTGAAGCTCTTACTTCATACTTCTTCATTTCAAAGAGCTTTTCTATGTTTGGTTCTACTACTTTTTGATCTACCAGGAATGTGGACAGGAAGGTCTTCTTATATTCATTTAAATCGTTCTGTATGTCAGCTGACTCCAATAGTCCTCTTTCTCTTGCATCTTTCACTTTCAGCCTGAATTTTATCAGGAGATCCAGGAATTCCTTCCTTTGGTCCATTGTCGTTTTCTTTGCTGAATCTATGTTCGTCACGGTTTTCAAATACTGATCTTCAAAGTCTTCTAAATAAATCTTTTCGTCTCCCACTTCCGCTACTACCTTCGTTTTTTTCGAAGAGCATGATGCCAGAGATACCGCTAAACATAGCACTACAATAGCTGCAAAATAAAGGGGATATTTTGTTTTTATCATATTATTACTTATTGTTTTAGTTTAATTTAAATATTCTGGGGCAAACCATAATTTTAGTCATTTCACGCTGCAATTACAAGTCAATGACTTGGAATGCCCCTGAATTAACTTATTATAATACAAACTTTTATTCTTTATATTTTCGTAAATTTTTCGGAAATTACTTACATTACAACAGTCCGATGCCCGATAAAATTTCCAATAAAGTATCTCTTTACGATACTACCTTTATTGTCTGCGATGTGGAAACCACAGGCGGCTCCGCGTTCGGCAATCGCATCACCGAAATTGCATTCATAAAGATACAGGGCTTCGAGATCACCGGGAAATTCACCACCCTCGTCAATCCCAAACAGCACATTCCCGCCGGCATTCAATACCTTACGGGCATTACCAATGAAATGGTAATGAATAAACCCGGCTTTTCCGAAATATCGGATAAGCTGCTCCAATTCATCTGCGAGGGTAATACAGTGCTGGATTCAGGCTCCAGAACCGTCACTTTACCACCTGACGTTATATTCGTGGGTCATAATGTGCGGTTCGATTATAATTTTGTCCGCGAGTCTTTTCTTAGAAATCCCGACCCGGTCAGCCTGAATATGTCCACGCTATGCACCTGTAAGCTCGCGCGCCGCATGCTCAAACGCCTTAAGAGCAAATCCCTCGGTAATGTAGCCGCGCACCTGGAGATACCCATCGTTAATCAGCACCGCGCCTATGACGACACCCTCGCGACCGCTAAGATACTGCTCTATTTCCTGGATAAGATGGCAAATGACTACGGCTTCGAACACGCTGACGAGGTGCTCCGCTTCCAGAATAGACGCATATACACATCCGAGCAGAAATCCCCGGCATTGCGGAGAACTAAGCTCGACCTGAAGACACTCCCCGAAACACCGGGAGTCTACTTTATGAAAAACCGTAACGGGGACATTATTTACATTGGAAAAGCTAAATCACTAAAGGACCGTGTATCATCATATTTCCGCCACAATTCCGAGCTGTCGCATAAGATCCGTAAAATGCTCGCTAATGTTCATTCCGTGGAATATCAAATGACCGATTCAGAGCTGTCCGCGCTTATTCTCGAGTCCCGGCTAATCAAAAAAGAAAAACCGATCTTCAATTCCGCTATCAAGCGCTACAGGTTCCATCCATTCATTAAGATCGATGTCCAGAATCACTTTCCCCGCGTGGAAAAGGTCTACGAGATAGAAAATGACGGCGCGAATTATTACGGACCATTTACCAGCGGGCTCACGGTGAATAAACTCGTACGTGACATTGGAGCTAAGTTTAAGCTGCGTAAGTGCGAGGACAAAAAGCTGAAGCCGTCCCCGAACCATTCACGCTGTATGTACTATGACATCGGCCAGTGTAATGCTCCGTGCGATCTCTCGCAATCGATCTCCGATTACCTCGGTGAGGTGGACCGGGTGCATAACTACATTACATCGACCGAGCCGGAATCGATCCAGCGTATCCTCCTGCAGAATATGAATCAACATTCGGAAAACTTCGAGTACGAGGAGGCAGCATTCATACGGGACAGGCTAAAGGACATTCAGAA
>JAEYVS010000234.1 GCA_023429265.1 Bacteroidota bacterium
AGGACATACAATAGAATGCAGGATATGCGCGGAAGACCCTGATAATAATTTTCTTCCTTCCATAGGGAGAATAGATTACATCAGCAGACCCTCGGGAAATGGAATTCGTGAAGACTCGGGAATCGAGGAAGGTGATGAGATATCGATCTATTACGACTCGATGATCTCCAAGCTCATAACTCACGGAAAAACCCGGGAAATTGCAATACGGAAGATGGATGAAGCATTAAGGAATTATATTATTTCAGGATTAAAGACAAACATAGAGTTTCTTCATTCCCTGCTTAACTCACCTGCCTTTATGGACGGGGATTACAATACCCAATACGTAGAGAGAATATTCCTGCCTGAGGTATACAAGAACGAGAGAACTTTGCCGGATGAGAATACCGAAACAGCTCTTTCCATAGCCGCAGCGTTATTCAAAGAAAGAAAAGAGGCTGCCGAAAACGGAACAATCAAATCCGTTAACGGCCATTCGTCTAAATGGGCCGGAAAGAAATACGAGGATTACAGATGAGGAAATATACAGTTAAGTTAGTTGGAGATGACGCAGGCGAACTGCGATTGGAGCAGAATAAGGCAGAGTTTAAAGGGAAGGAATTTGAATATGACGCAAAATTCATTTCCACTGATGTGCTCCTTTTAAGAATTAACGGGGAAAATCACATTGTGAGGCTTGAGAGCAGTGACGGTGTGAAGATGGAGCTGATAACTGAAGCGGTGAAATACAATGTCACCTGCAAAAATGAGCTTGACCTGGTAAAGGAAAAGTATATTAGTTCAGATAATAACAGGTTTAAAGATAAGATATTATCCCCCATGCCAGGAGCTGTTGTAAAAATAAACATTAAAGAAGGGGATGAATTAAAACCGGGTGACGTGATGCTTGTGCTCGAGGCAATGAAAATGGAAAACGAGATAAAGACAGAGAGCGATTGTATTGTTACCGGAATTCACGCGCAAGAAAAATCATCAGTAAACAAAGGTCAGCTACTGGTAACGCTCAGCGCGCCTAAATCAGAATAAGTCTTGAGTCTAATTTAAAACAATAAATTATGGAACTCTTCTTAGCTTTTGCATCACTTGTTGCCGCGGTAGTGCCAATGGTAACATATATGGTCATCATCTGGTGGCTGGACAGGAACGAGCGTGAGCCCTTCTGGATGGTCCTTTTATGCTTTTTCTGGGGAAGCACCGGGGCTATAGTCCTGGCTATCATTGGCAGCATAATTTTCCAGATCCCGCTTGCTACTCTGATTATGTCAGTTGCTGACGGAGACCCCAGCGAGCTGCTGGATCTTTCAGGGGCAGTCATAGTTGCTCCCATAGTTGAGGAAGCTACGAAGGGTGTATTTCTTCTTGTAATAGCACTGAGCAGAAGATTTGACGGAATAGTGGATGGTGTGGTGTATGGAGGAGCTGTAGGGCTTGGTTTTGGAATGACCGAGAATTTCATGTATTTCCTTTCATATGGCACAACACCAATGGATTGGTTGTTTATAGTTGTGGTGAGGACATTATTCTCAGCAGTTATGCACTGCATGGCAACAGCTTCATTGGGGGCAATCATCGGTTACGCAAAATTCAAAGGGCTTGGGTGGAAGATGTTACTGCTCCCGGCGGGATACGCTCTGGCTGTGTTTCTGCATTTCGCGTGGAACGCCACTGTAAGCTTTGAGGCTACCTGGTGGATGGGATTCTTATTCCTCATAATGTACTTCATAGCAATATTCGCAATATTTCAGATCGCTATTTATGCAGAAGGTAAGACGATACACAGAGAACTTGAAGATGAATCGATAAACGGTGTCATACCCGCTGATCACCTGCTGCACCTTCCTTTCGTTTCAAAAAGAAATAAAAAAGGATGGCTGCATAGCAGCATCAATCACAAGGAGTATGTAAAAACATCGATCATACTCGCATTGAGAAAACATCAATATAAGAGTTCAAAAGGCAACAAACAGTCAATTTATTTGAAAGAAATAGAATCTCACAGATACAAGATCCAGATGATGTTTTACAACGCGGGGCTGCCCGTGCCGAATGGGAAAAATAACGATCCGAATAATAATCAATAATGCAAGGTGACCTGCTTACAATAGTAATAGCGACGTGGAACACAAAAGAGCTGACGTTAAAGTGTCTGGAGTCAATACACAGCATAGCAGACTATAGTTCTTTAAAAAACAAGCTGGAGATCATAGTAATAGACAATGCCTCTAATGATGGAACAGCCGAGGTGATAAAGAAAAGATTCGATAACGTAGAAGTAATCGTGAACGCTGAAAACTTTGGATACGCGATCGCCTGCAACCAGGGAATGACAAAGGCAGATGGAAAGTACATCCTGCTCCTGGGAAGCGATACAGAGCTTACGGATGGCTCATTATCAGAATGCATCGAATTCCTGGAAACACATCCAAAGTGCGGGGCTGTGGGATGTAAGCTGATCTATCCTGACGGAAGACTTCAGGGTAACTGCAAGAAATTTCCTACCCTGATGAACGGTGTATTTACCTACCTGTCTCTGGACGGACTAAATAAAGATTATGACATGGCTTGGTTTAATTACGATGAGACTATAAAGGTCGACCAGATAGCTACAACGTTTTTGATGATAAGAAGAAGTGTTCTTGAAGAGGTGGAGTATTTCGATGAGCAGTACAGGATATTATATAACGACGTAGATCTATGTAAAAAAATATATGGAGTTGGCTGTGAGATATGGTTCCTGCATACAGTCACGGTAATTCACGAAGGGAGCTACTCAACGAACAAAGCTCCTGCAAAAGTAAGAAAGATAATGTACCAGGATGTATGGCGGTATTATAAAAATACTTTTGGCTTTTTAGCTGTAATCCTAATCCCTATACTATTTGTAAGATTTATACTTGTATCAATCTTCAAATGATATGTCATTAACCGATAAGGTTGTAAAAAATACGTTCTACCAATACGCTGCTCAGATACTGGGATTCATTTTCCCGTTTTTCCTGACCCCTTTTATCATTTCCACAATAGGCGAAGTGCAATTTGGCATTTATGCTTTAGTTATGGGGTTTTCGGGTACATTTGCATTATTTGACCTAAGCATATCAAGCTCATTCATCAAATTCATATCCGAAGATTATAATAAAAACCAGAAGGAAAAGCTTAACGAGACGATATCTACAGGATTAATATTCTACATAATCTTTTCAATTATCATCTGCATAGTTGGATTTGCATTCACTAAGCCTCTGGTCTCCCTGCTCAATATTCCACCCGACCTGGAAGAGATCAGCCTTCTCGCATTCAGGATAAGCATACTTATCTTTTTCATTACAAATGCATTCGGGATTTTTAACTCGATACTTATCAGCCTCCAGAAGATGTACATCACGAACGTGTATGGAATCTTTCTGAATCTATTAAATGTAGGGGCAATAGTAATTTTATTATTAAACGGTTACGGACTCACAGGCATGCTGCTAAGCCAGCTGGCAGCGGTGACGATAAGCATATTGATAAGCTACATTGCCGCGAAAAGGGTTTTACCGGAAATGCGTATCAGCATCAGTAAGTTTAGTAAAAAAGCATTAAAGCGAATGACCGGATTCGGGTTGCAGATGCAGGTTTCCAAATTGGCATCTTTTGCCTCAGACAAATATGATGAGTTTCTGCTGGGATATTTTTCGGTAATGAACAACGTAGCATTTTTTAACATAGGCGGACGAGTAGCGCGGCTTGGCAGGTTTGTACCATACCAGCTTGTTCCCCAGGTAGCTCCTGTGGCGGCTGAACTCAACGCAAAAGAAGACAGGGAGAAACTCATCAGGCTGTACGGCGATACGACCCGTTATCTGACCATAGCCTCGATGCCGATTTTCATTTTCATCTTTGCATTTGCCGATGTTATAATTTATTCATGGATGGGACCGGGATTTGACATATCCATATACATATTGAGAATACTTGTCATTGGTCAGCTTATAAACATGATCTTTTCCGCCCCGGGTAACTCCATAACTCCAAATTTAGGCATACCAAAATACCAGATGTATGAGGGACTAATCAATCTTGGTTTCAACCTTGTATTAAGCTTCATACTCATAAAATATTATGGCATCATTGGCGCTGCAATCGGCAACACAGTTTCCATCACTTTATCGTCGCTTTATATTTACTATGTTTCAACTAAGTTTTTTGGTAAGCATATTTTCTCGTTTTTGAAGGAGCAATATTTTAAACCTTTTATCGCTGCTCTTGGGTTTGGGATATTACTGTATGTAGCATATTACATTATTGAGAGCACAACCCTACCATTAACGGACAGGGTTAGCGGGATTGTTTATTTAATTCCTTCCTCTATACTTTTTATTACATTTTTTGTGCTGAGCATAATTAAGATGAAGTATTTAAATGAAAATGATAAGATCGTTCTCACAAAGGTAATAATGAAGATACTTCCCCTCAGGTATCTCCTTGAGAAAAGGAATAAAAGGATAGCGAGCCATTACAAAGGTGATGACTACCAGGGAGAGCTCGTAAGTATCTGCATTATCACTCATAATAGGCCGGGGATGTTAAAAAAATGCATCTCGGCAATCATACCTACTCTTAAGGATGTTAAGCATGAAATTATTATCTGGGACAATAATTCCGATGAGGGAACAAGGTCATTTCTACGTGGACTGGAAGATAATGAGAGTATCAAAGTTGTGTTCCACGACGAGAATATCGGAACAAATGCCAAGGGCAGGGCAATTGAATTATCGCAGGGTGAATTTATTATCGGTGTAGATGATGATGTCATCGAATTTCCATCAAACTGGGTACAGGATATGGTCACTGCGTACAAGAGAATTCCTGCAATGGGGTATCTCTCATCAGATGTCGTCCAGGATAAAACCACTGACGGCGCGAAACAACCTTCTCACATGTATACATTAAGAACATTTGCTGACGAGAAAATAAACCTTCTTGTAGGACCAGCCGGGGGATGGTGTTTTATGATTTCAAGATATGTTTATGATGCTGTTGGGAAATTGGCTCAGTTTGAAGATAAGATGTTTTTTATGGAGGATGAAGATTATGCAAACCGAGTGGCAGACATGGGATTCAAATTCGGAATCCTGAAGGGAGTAAAAGTATATCATGCTACTGGAATAATTCACAATAAAGAATTTGAGAATGTATATAATTCAAAGATGGAAGACTACGAAAAATCGAAGACCGTCAAAAAGAAAAAGTTCAGTTTAAGAAAATTGTACAACAAAGTACTTGGTTATGCAGAAAAGGAGATAGGCTGATTGATTACATCTATAATAATAGTGAATTACAAATCAGCCGGGGTGCTTCAAGAATGTATCAAATCCATTGCAGAATTTGAAACTATTTCTGACCTTGAAATAATTATCGTGGATAATAATTCAGGGGATGACTCTGAAAGCATAATGACAGGGCTTTCGAACTCATACCCTCAAGTAAAGACTATATTCCTGGAAGATAACCGGGGTTTTTCATATGCTAATAATGCCGGCTATGAAATCTCATCCGGTGAGTACATAGTTATAATGAATCCTGATATAGTGTTGACGGAAAACATACTAACCAAACTGAGAGAAGACCTTGATAATATTGAATTAGGGGCGGTGTGTCCCCTGCTGATAGGAACTGACGGGAAGTTCCAGAGAAATTATTTCCAAAGATATCCGAGTTTAATGCAATTTATTATGTTTCATTCAGTTTTTGCGAAATTGTTTAACTGGTCGTCATTTTTGATGAACCGTTATCTGGAGGACCAGGATATAAATGTTGATTCCGGTGGAATAGAATTTGTAGCTCAGATACCCGGTGCATTCTGCATGATGAGAAGGAGGGTCTTTGAAGATGCAGGGAAAATGGATGAAAAATATAAACTGTTCTTTGAGGATGTGGACCTGAGCTACCAGATCAACAAAAAATACAAATTAGGCGTGGATACGACCAAAAGGGTAACTCACCTTGGGGGAACGAGCTTTAAAACAGAAGATAACTGGTGGCTATACGGGAGATATACCGTAAGTATGGTTTATTTTTTCAAAAAGAACTATGGAGACTTCCGGACAGGATTGCTAAAAGTGGCTACTAAAATGAATTCATATTTGATAATTTTAATGGAACAGCTTTCAGGCAAGAAAAATTCATATAGGTATAAAAAGCATAAGTATTTTATTGAAGAACTCAAAAAGGATCCGGCGTTAAATTGATTTATATTGTAATCCCAAACTGGAACGGAAAAGATCATCTGAAGGAGTGTTATGATTCACTCTATGGGCAGACCTATAAGGATTTTGTGGTTGTGCTAGTGGATAATAATTCATCGGATGACTCCATTGCATTTACCAAGGCTCATTATCCAGATGTAAAGGTACTTCAGCTGGACACCAATAGAGGTTTTGCTGGAGGGGTGAATGAGGGGATACGGTTTTCGCTTAACTTTAACCCGGAGTATATTCTCCTTTTAAATAATGACATCGAATGTAAAGAGGATTTTCTTTCAGAGATGGTGAAAGGATTTAAGACCGAAGATACAGGCAGCACCGCCTGTAAAATGCTGAATTATTATAACAGGATGAAGATCGATGACGCAGGTGATTTTATTAAAAAGAAAGGTTCGCCGTACGCCAGAGGCCACGCCGAAATAGACCAGGGACAGTATAACACCGAGGAGTTCATATTCGGACCTTGCGCCGGGGCAGCAATGTACAGGAGCAAAATTTTCGATGAGATTGGAATGTTCGATGAGGATTTCTTTGCATATTATGAGGACATAGATTTCAGCTTCAGGATGCAGTTATCGGGATACAAATGCAACTACAACCCCAAAGCGGTTTGCTACCACAAGCGTGGAGCGACTACAGAAGGCAACCTGGGATTCCAGACGAGATTGTGTGAGAAAAACCTTGTGGCGTTGAGATTAAAGAACTATCCCACCGGAATATTGCTCAGGTATATGCCATACTTTTTCGTTGTAAGATTTAAGCGGTATTATGGGTTTTTCCAGATGAAGTCGAAGAAGGTATTCTGGAGCGCTGTGAAAGGATACTTCAAAGGTTTATCCGAGATTCCAAAGTCACTCTCAAAACGCAAAGCCATTCAAAAAAACATGAAGGTAACGCCTGAATACATAGAGAGCTTATTCACCGAAGGAAATCAATGAAGGTTTCAATAATTATCGTAAATTACAACGGGAAGCACCTGCTGAAGGACTGTCTGGATTCGGTATTGAAGCAGAGCTTTGATGATTTTGAATTGATACTGGTGGATAACGGTTCAACTGATGGAAGCGTAGATTATGTTGTCACCCATTACAGTGATCAACGGATAAAGATGGCTTTATCCAAGACAAATCTTGGATTTTCAGGGGGAAATAACCTGGGATACAAATATGCCACGGGTGAATACATTGTTTTACTTAACAATGATACAATCGTGGAGAAAAACTGGCTGCTGGAGCTTTTAGCGGTTATCGAAGGCGATGAGAACATTGGGATAGTACAATCGCTGGTATTAACGGAGGGAATACCTGAAGAATACTATAAGATGAACGGGACTATAAATCTTCTCGGACATAATGTGATGGAATTTTTCCCAATCGGGAGAGAGGGCAGAGGAGAGATATTCCAGGCAAATGGGGCATCGATGATGATAAGATGGAGCCTTGTGGAACAGCTTGGAGGGTTATTCCCGGATGAATACTTTGTTTACGCAGAGGATACCTATATTTGTTTTAAGGTGAAATTCTATGGGAAGAAGATTATGCACACATCCAAATCCATTGTGCACCATATCGGCAATGCAACCGCCAATGAACAGATTCCTTCATTGCTGTATTTTTACAGGGAAAGGAACAGGATCTTAAATTTTCTTTTGTTCTTTTCCGGAAGTTTTATTCTGAGATATCTTCCGTATTTAATTTTTAATTTCTGGACAAAATTTTTTCTGTCATTTTTCTCTCCTAATTATGATACACAAGGGCTGCTAAAAGCATATTGGTGGTTAATGACAAACCCCTCGTGGATCAAGCAGCACAGGAGGTTATTACACGGGTATATGAAAACTCCCGAAAGCAAGGTTTTGAAATTAATAAGCGGAAAGGTATTTAATGGAGATAACTTTATAGAGAAGGTTTCCAACTCCTTATCGGTTCTGTACTGTAGGGTGGTCCGTTTAAAAGTATTCGAGGTGGATAGGTAATGGTATCGATAATCGTTATAAATCATAACCAGAAAGAGCTTATCACTTCGTGTGTAAATTCGATCAAAGAGCGGATCACATACCCTTATGAGATAATAATAGTAAATAATTCAGGTGAAGATCTGAGCCATTTAAAAGAACAGGCAGTGATATTGCCCAGCGCAAACCTGGGGTTTTCTCACGCCAATAACCTGGGTGTGAAGCACAGTAAGGGAGAATATTTACTTTTTCTGAACGCTGATACTGTAATACGGAACGATTTTATGGAAAGGTTGATTACCGATGTAAAGGATATGGATTTTGGAGCCCTCGGACTCAAGATGTATAATGAAGACGGAACATTCCAGCTATCTTTTTGGGAAGAGAATACATTTAAAAATGAGAGGCAAAATAAGAAAGCCGAGAAGAAATTCAAAGCAAGAGACACGGAATACATTAGCGATGTAGAAAAAATGCACAGCAGTTTGACCGGAGTGGACTGGGTTTCAGGGGCGGCAATGGTGATCAAGAGGGATAGATTTAATGCTGTAACAGGATTTGATGAGGACTTTTTTTTATTTTATGAAGATGCAGACATCTGCAAACGTCTTAATGAAGCGGGTAATAAGATCTATTTTTACCCTCATTCTGATATTATACATTACAAAGGTGAGAATGTGAACCCTGAGTTTTCAAGCAACACATACTTTTATTCAAAACACTCACAGCTGCTTTATTATCGAAAACACAATAGCTTAACCGATAGATTTTTATTGAGGACTTATCTTATTCTGAGGTTTGGTTTCAAATACTTAATATCTTTTAAAAAAATTAATTTAAACATACTATTGCTCAGCATTGGACTAAAGGAGAATCCGTGATTAAGGTACTTGAACTAATTGACGGCGGATTCCTGGGAGGCGGTCAGACTCACATACTCTCACTTGCCAAGAATCTGGATAGAAAGGACTTCAGTTCCGTAATTGCATCCTCCCCGAATGGACCGTTTAAAGATGAGGTTCATAGAGCAGGATTGAGTTTTGAGGCTATACACCTTCCAAAAATATTCAGAACAAAATATCTGCAGGCGCTGGATGAAATCATCTTCGATAATGAGATCGACATAATCCATTCCCACGGAGGAGTAGCCGGGATGTACGCGAGATTCTTTAAAAAACGGCTGGGTAAGATCAAAGTAATACATACCATACACGGGATACATTACACACGGACTAATAATTTTTTCAGGAAATTATTTTCTCATTCGATCGAGGAGCATTTAGTACAATACACGGATAAATTCATCTGCGTATCCGAAGGTGACTATGTGCTAGCCTCCGGTATGGATATAATAGATCCCTCAAAGACTGCTGTTGTAAAAAACGGCATAGACCTTGCAAGATTTTCGAACAAAGTAAAGGACCCGGAATTAATGAAAAGCCTGGGTATTTCAGGAGATGATGTAATAGTAGGAAATCTTTCAAGATTTGATTTTCAAAAGAACCAGAGATTACTAATAAAGTCATTCGGAGCGATAGCGGATAAGCATCCCAAACTAAAATTGTTATTGGTAGGTGACGGACAATTCCTGAATAACTGCAAAGAGCAGGTTAAGGACACTGGGCTCAGTGAACGTGTGATATTTACCGGTGAAGTATCGAATACAGAGGATTATTATCCGTTGATCGACGTGTTTGTGTTTCCTTCCCAATGGGAGGGTCTGTCCATTACACTCATTGAGGCAATGGCTTCAGGAAGAGCAATCATAGCCAGTGACATTCCGTCCAATCACGAGCTCATTAAAGACAGCGGGAACGGAATGTTTTTCGATCTTCACCAGCTGGATGAGTTAACGGCAAAAATTGAGCATCTTATTAATGATGATGCAGAAAGAAAGAGGCTGTCCGAAAATGCGGTGATCTCCTCAAAGGATTATGATGAAAAGTCGATGGCTGATAAGATCGGGAGTTTATACAAAGAAGTTATGAAGTGACGTTATCCCCTTCAGTTTTCTCCAGACCCCTGAATACATAAAGGCATACCCCTATGATAGAAATAGCGCCACCTATGAGCGTGACTATACTGATTGCAAAGCCATCAACTATCCAGGCAAGCAGACTTCCAAAGAAAGGTATCAGAAGATTGACAGCGGTACCCTGAGCGGGTCCCAGCTCCTTCATTGCGTGAGTGTAGAGAAAGAAAGGAATTAAGGTAGCTACTACAGTGACACCTACCAGCATAAGCCAGGAATTGCCCGTCATCAACGAAGTCTGTCCAATGAAAGAAGGCATAAAAAATAATGCTATAGGCAGAGATCCCCACATCGAGTAACAGGTAACGATGTACGGACCGTGTTTTTTTACGAGGAATTTTTGGAAGACAAAATACACGCCGGCAAAACAGGCTCCAATGAATATCACAAAAAGAGAAAAATCGAGATTTATGTCATCCCCAAAACCGGTCAGCATCAGTCCCGCCACCGCTATTATCAGAGCTGCTATTCCCAGATGGTTCATTTTGATATGGAGCTTTCTCAGAAGAAAAAGACTAATAATTATGGGAACGAAAAAGCCTATAAAGGCTGTAATTCCCGGGGACTGTCCCTCCTCACCGGTAGCGATAAGTACAGCGCCAATAAAGAAGGAAACACCGGGTACAAGCAAAAGCGGGATATCGATGAGCTTAGGATGCTTGAGTTTCATAGGAAAGGCAATGAAAGCTATGAGGATTGAGGCTAGCACCATTCGGGCGGCAATGATGTTCCCGGGGTCGATGCCGGCTACCTCCAGTTCCTTGAGGAACAGGAACAGCGAGGACCACGTAACTGCCGCAAGGAATAGCTCTATGTACGCAAGTGGACGGTCTTTCAATATATTGATAAGCAGATAATTAACCTAATATAAAATTTTTGAACATATAAAAACACATAAATCAAAAAGCTTTCTCCCATTTAATTTTCTCTGTT
>JAEYVS010000010.1 GCA_023429265.1 Bacteroidota bacterium
AATATATTCCCTCCATCATAGTTTTTATGGAAGTAGTCTGAAACCCTCCTGAGCTGCGGCTTAACCATTTTAAGTGAATTTGCCTCGGCAATAGTCGCAGCGCTTTCGGGGAAGTTGTTTATCCATAACGCGCTTTGCAGGAGGATAATTACGGGTAATACAAATCTGAACTCTCTGTATCTGGAAACGGAGGAGAATAAGTATCCAATGAACAGAATAATTCCCGGTAAGAGAATTAAACCGTAGCGTGAATTCCAGTACCCGGACGGATCGGTATTCGGGAGCTCTATCATAACCTGCCCAAGGTATAATGATAGTACACTGAATGGATAAATCATTATTAATGACAGGGGCAGGAGCGAGTACTTTTTAAACTTTGTTCTGAAGGCGTAAAATATTAACGCAGGTATGAATAGAAGGACAGTAATGATCCCGCAGGTTGTAATGATTGTGCTATTGTAGGTAAAGAATGAAATTGCCCAGTTTCCTTTAGTTGGAAGCCTGCCAGCTTCTTCGAACTGCTGCATCTGTGCCTGAG
Source organism: Bacteroidota bacterium (assembly GCA_023429265.1). Classification (GTDB taxonomy): domain Bacteria; phylum Bacteroidota; class Ignavibacteria; order Tepidaquicellales; family Tepidaquicellaceae; genus JAEYVS01. Next base: position 539 of record JAEYVS010000010.1, read on the forward strand.
ATGAGTATTCGCCCCGCTGGAAAGCCAGGAAGTCTCCCTGGTAAAAGTGATTATAAGCAAACCATAGAATTACAAATACGGCGGGGAGAATTAGGAAATTCCGGGTGTATTTGAATGGTTTTCCCTTATTCAAAGCTTCAGATAAGAAGATAAGTCCCGCGAGAATAACGGCGAAGAACCAACCTTCGTATCTGCTGCCTACAGCCATTGCAGTGAGTAAGCCGGCCATTAAGAGATGGAAAGAGCTTTTTGTGACGGTCCACTTCAGAGCAAAATACAGTGCGGAAATCATAAACATAATTAAAACGGGCTCCATCATAGCGGTGGTGTACATATAGAGAACATTGGGATTGAAAAGGAATAGAAAGAATCCCATCCACGCCGCGAAATTACTTTTAGTGATGAAGCGTATGGTAAGGAATAAATATGAACAGCAGACAATGAGATAAATCATTCCGGTGATGCATCCAGCAATCCCTGAAACCCATAAGGGCGTAATGTAAGTGAAGGGCAAAAGTAATAAGTGCGGAACGGGAAGCCAGACTGTTCCGATCTGGTCAGCCTGGTCCAGCATACGGGGGGATTAAAGAACGAATAAAAATTTCAACATTTAAAACTTTATATGGTCTATATTGCTTCCGTTTTTAAAAAAAGACCAGGTGAGAATTCAGCCTGGTCCAGCATACGGGGGGATTAAAGAACGAAAAAAAATTTCAACATTTAAAACTTTATATGGTCTATACTAGCTTCCAATTTTAAAAAAGACCAGGTGCGAATACCTGCCTGGTCTAGCATACGGGGGGATTAAAGAACGAAAAAAAACCTTAAAACTTTAGGAGATATTCATTTTCACTGATCACAGATAACTAAATAATAAAACCTATAATCATCGTAACCGTAAGTATAAACATAAACAGGATCGTAACGCTCTCCTTTGTACCGTCATGTTTTGGAATTTTCAAAGTTTCCTCCTTTTCAAATTTCCTAACTTTAAAAATGAAAAATAATTGTTAAACAAAGAACCCAGCAACCAGAACTACAGCAAGAATTGTCATAAAGACAAAAGTGTAGATCTCGAATTTTGACCTGGATCCGTTTTTTAGTTGGGTAGTGTTCATTCTTCCCGTCCTTTTTGGATTTTAAATTTAAAAAAATGTTAATTAAAGAGTCTTATTAATGATTCAGTTTATTTTTAAATTTATCTTCCTGCCCCTACAGTAAATAAATTACCTTTCTCCATTTATTGCTTAAACTCTCTCGGATTAATTCCGAGTTTTGAAATCTTTTGTCTCAGAGTTACCGGATGGAAATTGATCTCCCTTGCTGTCGCAGTGACGTTTCCCTTGTTTATTTTGAGATACTTCTTTATGAAAATCGTTTCAAAGTTCTTTATCAGCGCGTGTTTACTCTCATTAAAGTCCTTCGTAGGGAGCAGCTCCAGAGTTTCTTCTTTTTTGGAGATACTCTGTGGAAGCAGGTCGGCGGTTATCGCGGACTCTTTGCAAAGGATAACCATTCTTTCGGTTACATTTTTAAGCTCGGTAATATTTCCTGGCCAGCCGTGATTAACAAGCGCTTTTTTTACTTCCGGAGATACATCTTTAATGCTCTTTTTATTTCTCATTGAATACTCTTTGAGGAATTTCTGAAAGTACAGCATCACATCTTCAGGCCTTTCCTTAAGGCTGGGGAGATGAAATTCAAAGACATTTATTTTAAAATAGAGGTCTTTGTTAAATTTTCCACTCTCCGCGAGCGTTCTGAGATCTTCCCTGCTGGAAACAATGATCCTTGCGTTAGTCGCGATGTTTTTAATCGAGCCTTTTCTGCTGTATGATCCATTTTCCAGTACTCCGAGCAGCTTTACCTGCATCAGCGGACTAAGACAGTCAATCTCATCTATAAAGATAGTACCACTCTCAGCAGTTTCGAGATATCCTTTATGGTCCTCGAGCGCTCCATCAAACGATCCTTTTTCGTGTCCAAAGAGTTCGGACTCAAGAAGTATAGAAGGAATCGATGAACAGCTTATTGTAAAGAACTTATGATCTTTTCTAATACTATTTTCGTGAATATACTTTGCCAGGTGTTCTTTTCCTGTGCCGTCTTCGCCTGAGATATACACCGTAGAATCGGACTGCGCGACGAGTTTAGCATCGTGCAGGATCTCTTTTATCTTTTTATTATCGGTCAGGAAAACCGCTCCATTTTCCGATCTTTCCAGTTCTTTTTTGAGGAGCAGGTTTTCTTTTTGCAGCGACCTGTGCTCCAAACCTCTTTCAATAGTAAGAAGCAATTCTTTTTTGTCAACGGGCTTAGTCAGATAAGAATAAGCTCCATGATTAAGTGCTTCAACGGCAGTTTGAAAGCTGCCATACGCAGTGATCAGAATAACGATTGTATCAGAATCCAGTTTTAAAGCTCTTTTGGTAAGTTCGATTCCATCCATTCCGGGCATCTTCAGGTCCGTAATGAGCACATCAAACTTAAAGTCATCAAATTTTTTTAGAGCTTCCTCCCCGTCCGGGACAGTCATTACACCGTATCCGGATTCTTCCAATACCTTCTTTAGACTAACCAGCGACGTAAGTTCATCGTCAACGATTAGAATATTTTTCACTTATTAGAGTAAGTTTACTATTAAAGTTATGCTTTGTAAGTTAAAAAACTTATATTCAAATTAGATAATTAATTATGTCTTGTCAATACCTAAATTTTAGTTATAAATAAAGCAATGATTAAACAGATGGTAAAATGGTGATATTTTTCTAATTTTAGTAATCTTACTAAACTTTTTTGCAAAAGTAAGTTGAGACATATATATTTTAGATGAAATGGGTTTAAATGTCAAGCTAATTTAATCTTCAATTACTAATTTTCAATGATCAATGTCGCAAGATAAATATTCAATAATGTCTCTGTTTACAATAAAGAATGAACCACATAGAAAGATTGGGTGAAAAATTTGGAGGAGAATGGTTATTTTGGATTATGGATGAGCTCATAGTAGATGACATCTCGATTGAAATTACCCGTAAGCGGATAAAGCATTTGTATCTTCGTATCACGAGTCCGACTGGTGAGGTGAAAATTTCTTCGCCCAGGAATATGAGCCAGGAGTATATCCGTAGTTTCGTGATATCGAAAATAGACTGGATAAGGAATCAACAGGTCAAAGTCAGGAGCAGGAAGCGAGCCGAGCCGGCAAAATATGTGACAGGTGAAAAGCTATATTTTGATGGAAAGGAATTGGAATTGTCGGTAATAGCTTATGCAGGAAATCCGAAGGCAATTGTTAGCGGAGAATCAATGATACTTTATGTAAGAGATGTTTTGGATAAAGATGGAACAAAAAGACTAGTGGAGAGATTTTACAGGAAGCATCTGAAGAAGCTGATTCCTGAGTATATTACTAAATGGGAGCCGGTGATGGGTGTAAAGGTGAATTTTTTTAATGTGAAACGAATGAAAACCAAGTGGGGAACGTGTAACACCCGAAGGGGAAGGATATGGCTAAACCTGGAGCTGGCGAAGAAGGACAGGAAGCTGCTGGAGTATGTGGTGGTACACGAGATGGTTCACCTGCTGGAGAGAAATCACAGCAAGAGGTTTTATGGGTTTATGGATAAATTTATGCCGGAATGGAAAGAGCTAAGGAAGGAGCTGAATGGGGAAGTTGACTAATATTAATTATGAGTGTTCAATGTTCAGTGTTCAGTGTTCTAACTGCTGAGAACGCAGAGGACGCAGAGATTATCTAAGTGTGGTTTATTAATGATTTTAATTCAGGTATTAAATAGTTATTTTGCAGAAGTACTGCCGGGGTGGCGGAATTGGTAGACGCACCGGACTCAAAATCCGGCGAGGCTCAAACCTCGTGAGGGTTCGACTCCCTTCCCCGGTACAAAATGTTTATATGTACTATGCTTATGCATTATATTCTATTAAGTTTAAGCGGTTATATATTGGACATACGGCCAATATTGATAAGCGATTACATGAGCATAATTTAGGTCAGGTAAGTTCAACAAAAGCTTTTATCCCATATAATGTTTTTTATTTGGAAGAATTTGAAACTCGAACTGAGGCTGTATTAAGGGAGAAGGAATTAAAGGGAACTACAGGCAGGAGATTTCTTAGGAAAGAATTGATTAAGTATTTGAAGGCTCAAACCTCGTGATGTTCCCTGCCTGCTGAGCGCAGGCGAGGCAGGGACTCCCTTCCCCGGTACAAATGGTGTAAAATAGCATAAAATGGGGGAATATCCTGTTGTTCAGGGGATTCTCAATTTTTATCAATAATTCCCTGTTATATTAATGGCAGGGAATTTATTTTTGGTATAGAAATTGTATAAATACATTTGTTTAACTTAAAATTATAATTATATGTGCGGCATAGTAGGTTACATCGGGAAAAGAAATGCCCGTCCCATAATAATGGACGGATTGAAGAGGCTGGAATACAGGGGCTATGATTCAGCGGGGATCTCCATCATAAGAGACGGCGAAGATAAGATCATTACATTTAAGCAAAAGGGGAAAGTCTCGGAACTAGAAAAGAATCTCGATATTGAAAAATTTACAGGAAGTATCGGGATAGGTCATACAAGATGGGCGACTCACGGAGTTCCTAATGACGTGAACGCGCATCCGCATTTCGACATGGACTATAATATAGTAATTATTCATAATGGTATAATAGAGAACTATAAAACCATTAAGACTAAGCTTGAGAGGGAAGGATATACATTCCGAAGTGATACGGATACGGAAGTACTGGCAAATCTGATCAATTATAATTACAAGCTGAAGAAGGATTTTGAATTAGCGGTAAGGATGTCGCTTGCAGAAGTGGAAGGCACATACGGAATAGCCGCGCTATGCGCCTCGGAGCCGGATAAGATCGTTGTAGGGAGAATGGGAAGTCCATTAATGCTCGGTGTAGGGGTTGAGGAGCTTATTCTTGCATCGGATGCATCGGCGATAATCAATCACACCAAGAACGTGATGTACCTGGAAGACGGCGAAATGGCAATCCTAACGAAGAACGGTTTTCAGTTGAAGACAATTGAGGATGAAGACATATTCAGGGACATACACGAGCTGGATTTTGACCTGGAACAGATAGAAAAGAGCGGGTTTGATCATTTTATGCTGAAAGAGATATGTGAGCAGCCGGAGTCGATACAAAATACTTACAGAGGCAGAATAAATTTTGAAACAGGTGAAGTTAAGCTTGGCGGACTTGAGAGAATACAGGATAAGCTCTTCAATGCCCCAAGGATACTGATTTCCGCGTGCGGTACTGCATGGCATGCAGGGTTGGTAGGGGAGTATATGATTGAGAACTGCTGTAGGATACCCGTTGAGGTAGATTATGCATCGGAATTCCGGTACAGGAACCCTGTCATAAGAGAAGATGACGTTATGATAGTGATAAGCCAAAGCGGTGAGACTGCGGATACACTGGCTGCATTAAGGGAGGCTAAGAAGTATGGCGCTACTACAGTGGGGCTTGTGAATGTGGTTGGAAGCACTATTGCAAGGGAAGTGGACGCGGGTTCATACATACACGCGGGACCTGAGATCGGTGTGGCATCGACGAAGGCATTTACGAGCCAGCTAATGTCACTTGTACTCATATCATTGATGATAGCGGGTGAGAAGAAGACCGTACCAAGGGAAGAGCTTATAAAAATTGCGAATGAAATTAAGACCTTGCCGGATAAGATACAATCTGTCATAGATAATATGAAGGAGTATGATTATATCGCACAGGAGTTTAAAGATGCAAAGAATTTCTTGTATCTTGGAAGGGGATATAATTTCCCGGTAGCTCTTGAAGGCGCATTGAAGCTGAAGGAGATATCCTATATTCACGCAGAAGGTTACCCTGCAGCGGAAATGAAGCATGGACCGATCGCATTGATAGATGAGAATATGCCTGTGGTATTTATTGCTCCTAAGGATGAGACATACAGCAAGATCATATCCAATATTGAGGAAGTCAAAGCAAGGAAGGGTAAGATCATTACCATTGCAACTGAAGATGACACCACGATAGATGAATATTCGGATTATGTGATAAGAGTACCAAAAACAATATCGTTACTTTCACCGATCATAAATAATATCCCGCTGCAATTCCTTGCATATTATATAGCAACAGCAAGAGGATGCAACGTTGATCAGCCAAGAAATCTGGCAAAGAGTGTGACTGTAGAATAAAAGTTGCTATTGTCAAATTATGATTAGAAAGCCCCGAAAAAGGGGCTTTTTTATTTTATGAGAAGATTAATTTTATTTGTCGTATTTTATGGTTTTGACCGGGGGAAAAGGTCAAAATAATACCGTAGATGATATTTAACTCAATTGAGTTTCTAATCTTTCTTCCTGTTACTTTCATTTTATATTGGTTTATTTTTAACAGGAGCCTAAAAATTCAAAATTTCCTTTTACTCATATCCAGTTATCTTTTTTATGGATGGTGGGACTGGAGATTTCTTTC
>JAEYVS010000058.1 GCA_023429265.1 Bacteroidota bacterium
GAACAAAGGCTTTTCCGCTCGAATATTTGTAGGATGTTGATGCGCGTCGTGGAATTAAATTTATTATATCAGATTTTTCAACTTCAAACATATTAGCTGAATTGTACTTGTCAAATTCAGAATCAGGAACCCCAATGTTGATGGATATTGTATCACCTGACATTTCTTTACCATAGTAAAACATAGAACTGAATTTCTTAACTCCTATTGATAATGTCAGCTCTGCTTTAAAACAAGTATCCGTTTGGTTATAATGTTCTAATCCCGAAGGTACATCAATAGCAATTCTCGTTTTATTGTCTAAATTATTAATTTTATCGAATACCCCGGATATATGGGAATCAAGAGTACCTTTAAAACCTACTCCGAACACTGCATCAATGATCAATTGCTCGCCCTCACAAATGAATTCATCAAGTTGCTCAACTTTATCTAAATTCTGAATTTTAATAAGATCAGAATTTAAATTTTCTAATATTTCAAAGTTTACTTTTGCATCGCCTTGTAGTTCTGATGCTGGGTAAAGCTTCAGTACATAGGTTTTGACTCCATGAATGGATAAATGACGGCTAATGACAAATCCATCACCTGCATTATTTCCCTTTCCGGTTAAAATTATTATGGGAGTAGAAAGCTTATCTTTAAAATTAGATATCAGATAATTAGCTGAGTTCAGTCCGGCATTTTCCATTAATACTATTGAAGGAATCCGGAGAGTATCAATAATCTCTTTCTCAGCACTAAGTACTTCATTATTAAAGAAAATGCTTTTCATTTATTGGCAAAATTTATGTGGAAGAATGGATCAGGAAATTAATTCCCGCATTTGTTTAATGACTTCCTTTCTGTCAGATGTTTTGAAGATAGAGGAACCGCACACAAACATATCTACCCCTGCTTCAGACAGTGATTTCATATTTTCCAGTCCTACTCCCCCGTCAATCTCGATTTTGCAACTGTCATTCTTATCAGAAATCAATTGCTTAAGTTTTCTCACTTTATCAATAACATTTGGAATAAACTTTTGTCCTCCAAAGCCGGGATTTACGCTCATTAAAAGGATAAAGTCAGTGTATTCGATAATATCCGACAATACTTCTACAGGAGTTGCAGGATTAAGAACTACTCCTGCCTTTATACCAAGTTCTTTTATTTGATTTATTAGCCGGTTTACGTGGTAATTATTTTCAAAGTGAATGGAAATGTAATCCGCCCCTGCTTTATAAAAAGCATCAATGTAATGTTGGGGATTGTTTATCATTAAATGAACATCCAGGGGAAGAGATGTAACTTTGTTTACCTGAGAGACAATCTCAGGTCCGTATGAAATATTGGGCACAAAGTGACCGTCCATTATATCACAATGAATTATATCAGCACCGGCAGATTCAATATCGTGAATTTCATCACCAAGTTTGGTAAAATCTGCAGCTAAGATTGAAGGGCAAATTTGTTTCATATAGTTTAAATTAAACAAAAACCCCCGAAAAGTTAATACAATTCAGGGGTTTTAAAGCTATTTTGACAAAAATTTAATTTCCATTATCATCTTCTTCTACAGGTTTTGGTACCACCTTAGTATCCTTCTTATCCTTTTTTGTATTTTTCTTTTCTTTCGGTGGAGTTTGATTATTTTGTTCTTCATCACCCGGATTCTGTGGTTCAGGTTTATTACCATTGTTGGTTTCAGAATCTTCTTCTACGTCGAGCTCAGGTAATTCTTCTTCCAGCTCAACCACGCGCTTTTTCGAAACAAATAAATCAACGACTGTTGTCTCGTTAGCTGATTTTTCTCTTTTGGGATATTGGTCTAAAACTTTTCCCGGGGTTACGTCAGAACTTGCCTGATAAGTGATTTTTCCTAATCTTAATTTAGCATCAATTATTATTTTCCTTGCCTCATCAAGAGTTTTTCCAACAAGGTCAGGCACCCGCAAAGTACCAATCTCCGGACCATTACTTACTATTAGCGCAATTTTTGAGTTTCTTTTAACCTTACTGCCCGGCTGAATGATCTGGGATATTATTACTTCATCTTGAAATTCATTTGAGAACTTAGCAACGACATCTCCCACTTCCAGGCCCCTCTGTTCAAGGGTAAAGCGTGCATCCCTTAGACTTCTACCCGTCAATTTAGGCACCTCAATAAGCTGTTCACCTCCACAGGGATACAAATAAATTCTTCTTCCGTCCTTTACATACTGACCGGCAGGTGGATTCTGATCTAGGATCATTCCAATGGGCTTGGACTCATCATATCTGTTCTCACCTTGTTTGACTTCCAGTCCAGCTTCCTCAATTACCTGTTTAGCATCTCTAAAATTCATTCCCACCACGTTCGGTACTTCAACTGTGTCTGACTGTTTCACATAAAGAGGCATCAATATGCTGTTAAATACAAAAAACAGAATAAATAATGCTCCAAATATTATCGCTAACTTTTTTATCATAGTTAAATCTAAGTATATTAATAATTAATTTAAATGAAAAACTTGCTCTTATTGAGCCATAATCTGACCAAATTGAGACTTAAAGTTATTAATTATTAAACCATTTGGCTCCTCAAAAAGTTTACGTTCATATTCTTTTTTAAACCGGTCTTTATCACTTTCCAATCCTTGCTGCAATTTTGCGTTATTATAAACAAAATTATATGGGGTTACATATTTGTATTCATACTTGGATATCACATCCGCAAATTGAGGAGTATTTTTTACAAACAGGAATGATTTATCATCCCAGAATACAAGTTTCCATTCATCATTTTGAGAAAAATATGAAATAGGTGTATTCTGCATTTCTTGTGGGATTCTAACCAGATCAGGCGCAAGATAAATAAAATAGTCTACTCCATAATTTTGAATTTTTTGATCAAAACCCGGAGCCATACCCATTATATTAGCATATTCATAATAAATACTATCATTCAGATTACGGCTGTCAATGAAATTCTTTTCATCAGGAAAATTCCATATTAAATATCCTCCGGTTCCAAAGTGATTTAATACTTTTTCTCCTTTTTCAGGAATATTATTCTCTTTCATAAAATCAAACATCTGTACCGGAATAAAATCCGCATTTATACCCATACCAGAAATCCTGTAATACTTCAGGTTCTCGAGGTAAAGAGTACTATCCGGAAGCCTGAAGATGAAGTAAAGTAAAAATATTGCATACACGGCTTTTATGATGGGTCCTTTCAGAAGAAAGTTTTTTATTCCCTGAGACTTTAGATTTACAAGAATATAATCAATTGCGACAGCCAGGAAAGCTGACATAAAGATTATGTAATCCACAGTCAATCTCACAGCCCTAACTGAATAAATTGCAAATGCTATCACGAGAATTCCAATGAATATGTCTTTACGTTTTACTGCATAATACAGGATAAATATCCCTGAGAATAAAAATATTTTATAAATTATCGTCACAAAACTTCCGGTAAACATCTCATTGAAAGGCGAACGCCATTCATTTATTGTTTCGAGCAGTTTCATCTGGGTATGTTCATACGCATAAACATATGTCTGAAATGAATTTGGATTTATAAGCATAACAAGGACACAAGCAACCACTATTAAAAGAAGTCTATAGAGTTCAGGCTTGGATAATGGTGGAAAATCTTTAGAAGGAACACCTTTTCTGGAATAAACAATCAATTCGGAAATAACATATATACCTAGGAAAAACATTCCGGCTAAGATACCCATATGCACATTAGCCCATATAAGGAAAATCAATGGCAGAAAATAAAGAACTTTATGATTACGCCTTATGTATTTGAAATCGGTAATTATGAACACAAGGAGCGCGAAGAATAAATACGATATAATATGAGGTCTGGGTGTGAGCCTGTCGATAGTACCAAATGCCATCAATCCAAGGATAAGTAATGAAACATTAAAACTAACCTTAAATCTTTGCATCACAATGAATAGTATTCCAAAGGTCAAAAGGAATATTATAGTCCTGAATACAGATATGGCTTCATAACCTCCAACGTTATATAATCCATATGTAATTACATCCCATCCCCATTCGAATGGCATCCATTCTTGTCCTTCGGTTACATAACCGAATACATCTATAGATGGAACAGTGCCGTTTTCAACAATATATCTTCCTGTAGCCAGGTGCCAGAAAACATCATCATCACCCGATATCTGGAAAGTGGTAAGGAGAATAATGAAAACAGCAAACATTCCCAATAAGATATAGTTATATACCGGATTTTCTACAGCGACCTGCGTTTTAGCAGCAATTATCTTTTTCGATTTCTTTTTTTTAGGAGACAAATTTAATATTTATAAAAATAATCCCTGCTCAATGATTAAATCGAACAGGGATTATTTAATGAACAATTAAAATCTATTTAACAAGTACCATTTTCTTCATTTGCGAGAAACCATCAGCCGTTAGCTTATAAAAATATACTCCACTTGATAATTTATAATTTGCGGCATCAAATGAAACCGAATAGTTTCCATTAGCTCTGTACTCGTTATTAATCAAATTAGCAACTTCCCTTCCGTTCAAATCATATACAGATAGACTCACATTTGAAGCTCGTAGTAATGAGAAGCTAATGTTTGTAGCCGGATTAAAAGGATTGGGAAAATTCTGGTTTAACTTAAAATCTTCAGCCAGTCCGTTATTGTTTCCTATCGAAGTTGTCGTAATATGAATGATCTTATTTTCAGCATAATTCCATTTGTCCAAAAACGGTTCACCATCATTATCAGTCGCATTTCCATTTGCATAAATAGTATCATACACTTCATTCATATTTGGAGCAACATAAGTAAAAGTAAATATTACAGAATCATTTTGAACAGGCTTTGGCCAGGTATGAGTTAGTTCAAAGTCCGGGGAAACAACCGTATCCTGGAGTCTCTGCAGCCCTGTATCTACCGGATTAACAAATAACTCTCCGTAGTATGCAGCAATATCAGTTCCTCCTGAATGAAAAATAGTATCGCTGGTAATAATTAATTGAAAAATTGCAGTATCTCCTGGCTCCATTACTCCGGGACCTACAATGTTTACATGCGTCTGTGGATTTGGGAAAATACTTTCCCCGTGGCATCCGCATCCAAAATCAGAATCCTTTTTTGTAACGTGGATTATACCGTTCATCAATCCTGTAAGATTAATAAACAATATCCCCAGGAATACAATGGTGATTATAAATACAACCGGTCGTCTTAATTTCATAACAAAATTTAATTAATTGTAATATTAAACTAAATTAGGAGTATCATTCTTAAATTTCAATCAATTAATTTAAATTGCTCTTTTTTTAGAAAAAGAAAAAATAAATACATATTAACAATTATTCTGATTATTTTTGATAAATTTAACTAAACTCGTCAAATGCAGCTACTCGACTGGATAATTCTCGCGCTATATTTCGTGGTATCTCTTACTATTGGTCTCCTGTATATGAAGAAAGCAGGTGGAAGCACAGAAGATTTCTTTCTTTCCGGGAGAAACCTGTCCTGGTGGCTTGCCGGATTATCGATGGTGGCGACTACGTTTGCTGCCGACACTCCCCTGGCTGTTACTGAGCTGGTTGGTCAAAGCGGCATAGCCGGAAACTGGCTCTGGTGGAATATGCTGATTGGGGGAATGCTTACGGTCTTTTTCTTTTCACGTTTCTGGCGTAGAGCCGAGATATTAACTGATGTTGAATTTATTGAAATGCGTTATTCGGGAAAACCCGCAGCCGTCCTAAGAGGCTTCAAAAGTCTGTATCTTGGAATTTTTATGAACGTGATTATTATGGGGTGGGTAAATCTGGCAATGGCAAAAATACTTTTGGGGATGTTCCCTGAATACGTAAATGAGTCTAATGTACTCTGGTTTGTTGGCGGAACAATGCTAATTACTGCGCTTTATTCATCACTTTCAGGTTTATGGGGAGTGGTAGTCACTGATGCTTTTCAGTTTATCCTTGCAATGACCGGATGTATTATACTGGCAGTTATAGTGCTAAATGAACCTCAAATTGGGGGAATATCAGGATTGAAGGAGAAGCTTCCGGAATGGGCATTTCAATTTACACCGGATATTTCTTCAGACACAGCCGTACAGGATGGCGCCGGAATACTTTCACTGACTATTATGTCTTTTCTGGCTTTTATTGGAATTCAATGGTGGGCATCCTGGTATCCGGGAGCCGAACCCGGCGGTGGCGGATACATAGCGCAAAGAATGATGAGCGCTAAAGATGAAAAAAACTCTCTTTTAGCGACACTCTTTTTCCAGGTCGCTCACTATGCAATTAGACCATGGCCCTGGATAATAGTCGCTTTATGCGCGCTGGTTTTATATCCTGACCTATCGGATGCAGATAAAGGATTGGGGTTTGTAAATGCAATGAGAGATTTTCTCCCCACAGGACTAAAGGGAATGTTGCTGGCAGCATTCTTTGGAGCATATATGTCCACAATATCTACTCAGCTTAACTGGGGTACCTCATACTTCATTAATGACTTTTATAAAAGATTTCTTGCAAAGAATAAATCTGAAAAGAATTACGTTGCTGTATCGAGAGTAATGACAATTGTATTTATGCTGCTTTCAGTTTTAGTAACTACTCAAATGACTACGATCTCCGGTGTATGGTCTTTTGTCATAGAGTGCGGAGCCGGACTTGGTTTAGTACTAATCCTTAGATGGTTCTGGTGGCGTGTCAATGCATGGGCTGAGATTGCAGCTACAGTAACTCCTTTTATTGTTTATGGGGTCTTATATTTTGGAAATTTCAATGTAAAATTTCCGGATAGCCTTTAT
>JAEYVS010000088.1 GCA_023429265.1 Bacteroidota bacterium
AGATACCTTATCTCTGCCTTTAACCTCAGAGGAGCTGGCCATCTCATCGGAAGAATTCAGCGTATCTACCGGCAGCTCCGCAGGGACAGACATGAAGTATACTCTCAACATAAAGGACTTACTGCCGCTAAGTGATCTCATTGGTGATGACATGCGAATCAAAGGACAAATCTCCGGTACGATATTAAACCAGAACAATATATTCTCACTCACAATGGAAGCAAAGGATTCGCTTGATTTTGCCTATGGTGACTCTACTTTGATTTTCCGAGACGGAGACCTATCCATTAAGATCAATAATAACTTTACAATGCCGGGTCTTAGCGGATACTCCGCCGATCTGAGATTTATTTCCGATACATTAATAATTGCCAAGCAAAGATATGACTCCCTGGATATCAATCTCCAGGCACAGGATATCAATAACCGTTTCAAGCTTTATGCTCAAATGGACAGCAATCTTCTTGTATATACTAATGCAAACCTAAATCTATATCACGGAGTAATGCAATTCGCAAGTGATACAACCCGGTTTAAGTATAATGCATTTGATGTTACAAACCGGGATACAGTGATTGTTAACTACATAAATATGGGCGATGACCAGTTAATAGATTTTCGTTCATTCACTCTTCAAAAAGACAACCAGAGAGTATCCGCGGACGGTATTTTTTCATTGACCGGCGAGAGTAATATGGAGATAACCGGGGATAACATAAAAATATCATCCATCGAGTTATTCCAGAATCCCGAAACACGACAGATAGAAGAATTCACGGGCGGTATTCGGCGAGCCGTGGTTAATTTCACGGGTACTCTAGACAGCCCCAAAGTAGCAGCTGAAGTAAACTCTGATCCACTTTATATTAACCAGATACCACTTGGAAGATTCGACGCCGAGATACTATACAGTGATAATATTATTGAGCCGGATATCTCATTTTACAATGCAAATAACAAAGGTAATCTAAAGGTTTTCGGAATATATCCGATTCCGCAAATAATCGGAGATACAGTCATTGGTGAAGATACAATCTCCATAATAGATACACTTGATCAGAGGGATGTTGATCTAACCATTGATGCAAATAATTTTCAGCTTGATCTATTGAGCAGGTACATACCGAATTTTTCAAGAGTTTCGGGAGGACTGGATGGTGAAGTTAAAATCACCGGTATTGTAAGTGAACCGGACCTTGCAGGGCAGCTTGAGATAAAGGAGGCGCGTTTTGTATTCGACATGACAAAGATGTACTATGGACTAAACATGAATTTTACCGCAAATAATGAAAAATTTGATATCTCCGGCTTTAAATTATTTGACCCAAAGGAACCAAATAAGTTTATTTCGGGGTCAGGTTCACTTGATCTCAGTAACCTTAGATTGAGCGATATAAATCTTACCTTAGACGGATCAGTAAGGGCTTTTGACTCAGATAATGGTCCCACAAGTTTTGGCATATACGGTGACCTTATCATAGGAAGCGGTACTCCAAAGCTTACAGTCACGGGCAACCAGGACAGAATCTTATTAAAGGGAAATCTATTATTGGTAGAAGGTAATGTGACCCTAAATCCTCTTGGCGCAAAGTCTTCATATAATATGTATGAAGATGAGGGATTCGTTTATTCAGTTGACATAGATTCTTCAACTATTGACAATTCAAGATTAAGCGAAATCAAGCAACATATTGCAGAATTAAATGCTAAGAATGAGGCAAATGTGAATCCTTTCCAGAGATACTTTTTACCGGTAGACACAACAGCCGGAAAAGATTCGGCAAAGTCTGAAGTATTAAACTATGACCTTAGTGTAAGAAATCAAAATGACATTTATTTGAAATTCATCGTGAACGAGCAAACCCGGCAGGAATTCTTTGGGAATGTGGACGTAGATATGAGAGTAAATAATTTATCAGGCGGAAACATTAACGCGTACGGTACGGTAACTCTCGGGAATAACGCGTATTACCAGTTTTACAGAAGGTTTGTGGCTGAAGGCGACATTACCTTCCAGGGAGCCATCACAGAACCGGTTTTGAATGTAAGCGCGGAATTTAACACTACATCGACCGGAGGCAATGCAAACGATTTTAGCCAATACAGGGTTGTATTAACAGTCACAGGTACTGCAAAAGATCCAAAGCTGGATTTCCAGGTATTTGTAGATGGTGCTCCCGCGGGAGGAACCGATCCTACCAGTACGGCAATTTCAGTTATCTTATTTGGAAAACCTAATCCGGGTAATGATGCTTTAGCCTCAGTCGGGGGTAATATAGGCTCCCTTGTAGTTTCAGACTATCTCTCCAGCGCAATACAGGATATTCTTCCATTCATTGTAAATACTAGTGTGAATTATGTCGATTCGGAGAATGGAAGCATAGTACAAAATACAGATCTGAGCTTTACCGCACAATTTGGAGATGCAACAGTAAGATTTGGAGGCCAGGTCTTTAATGACATTAATAACTCAAATATCATAATTGAGTATCCTTTAAATAAATTACTTGGACTTAATCTGCCAAGCAACCTGGTGCTGCAGGTTGAGAGAGTTGCCGATCCGTTTTCTTCTCTGAGCACAGATCCGAATAACGTAGAAGTACGAACCGGGGCATTAATATATTATAAAATTAAATTCTAAAAATATCAAATTAAGAGCAGAAATATTAAATTACCTTAAGAAGTACAGCCATAAAAGTTTTAAATTCAGTACAATTCTGAATAAACTTCATTTGAAGAATTTTCAGAAGGGCGAGCTTCGTGATGAGTTAAATAAACTGGTCACAGAAGGTAAAATCCATAGAGAGAGTAAATTTTACAGTTACGCGGAAAGCCGCAATAACCGAAAAGACACTACAAAAAAACGCAGCCGAAGGGAAAAACCTGACAAAAAACCTTCGAAGGAGCAATCCGGACGAAGGGGAACCAGGGAAAAAGAAAAAGCTTCAGTTTCAGAAAAACCCCGGATACTCTTGAAATTTGTCACAGGCAGATTTGAGGGAAATTCCACGTGGGGAGCGGTCATACCAGATTCTAAAATCATAAAGAAAGAGATCCAGGTCGAGGGTAAGAACTCAAATGGAGCGAAAGCGGGTGACAAAGTATTATGTAAAATAATAAACTACGAAGACCAGACTAACGAAAGAGCGGAACTATACGGAAAAATCGAAGACATAATAGGAACCGCAGGAGAACTCACAACTGAGATAAAGGCTGTACTGGCCAAGTATAACCTGGAAGAAGAGTTTCCGAATAGAGTTTTGAAAGAAGCCCAGCAGATAGAGGAAAACCAGGATCCGGGCGAGAGATTGGACTATAGGGACAAAAATTGTTTTACAATCGATCCTCAGGACGCAAAGGACTTTGATGACGCTGTCTCGGTGGAAAAGCTTCAGAATGGAAATTACCTGGTTGGAGTACATATTGCGGACGTATCACACTATGTAAAAGAAAATACGGAACTGGATAAAGAGGCTCTAAAGAGGGCGACCAGTGTTTACCTTGTGGATAAAGTTGTGCCAATGCTGCCGGAAGTATTATCCAATAATATATGTTCACTCAGACCAAATGAAGACAGGCTAACATTTTCTGTTTTGATAGAAATGACAGAAGGCGGTGATGTCAAAAAGTTCGATATCAAAAAAACCATAATCAATAGTAAAAAACGTTTCTCATATTCCGACGCGCAAAAAGTAATCGATACTAAAAAAGGCGATCTGAAAAAAGATGTCCTCCTTTTATACAAGATATCCAAGAACCTTACAAAGAAAAGGATGGCTGAGGGAAGTCTTGATTTTGAATCCAAGGAAATAAAATTCACTTTTACAAAATCCGGCAAGGTAAAGGACATAGTTGTTAAAGAAAGACTTGATTCGATGAGGCTTATCGAGGAATTTATGCTGCTGGCAAATAAATGCGTCACCATATATGTTTCGCAGAAACAGAAAAAAGACAAACTGAAGTACCCTTTCATTTACAGAGTACACGACATACCTGACGGAGAAAAGCTAAAGCAATTATCCGAATTCATAAAACAATTTGGATATAATGTAAAACTGAAAGGTCCTGTTCCGGATAAAGGTTCTCTCAAAAAGCTCCTTGATGAAATAAAGGGGAAACCGGAAGAATTTGTGATAAATGATCAGCTTATCCGTTCTATGGCAAAAGCCATTTATACTGACCAGAATATCGGACACTATGGGCTTGGATTTGAGGATTATACACACTTTACCTCTCCTATCAGAAGGTATCCTGACCTGATAGTACACAGGATCCTGCACGATTATTTGAGCGGAAAGAACCTTAGTCAGAAAATAAATAAATACAGCACAGTACTGCCTGAAATAGCAAAGCATTGCTCCCTGATGGAACAAAATGCTGTAAACGCTGAGCGTGAAGTCATCAAGATAAGACAGATTGAATATATTAACAGCCACCTCAATAAACCGTTCACGGGAATTGTTTCCGGGATTATCGAGAGAGGAATGTTTATTGAAATAAATGAAATACTTATAGAAGGTATGGTGAGATTTAAAGATCTAAAAGATGATTACTATGAATACGACGAGAAAAACCACCGCGCAGTAGGCAGAAGGACCCGCAAGTCTTACCAGGCAGGTCAGGAAGTGAAAGTGAGGGTCTTAAAAGCAAATATGGAAACAAAGAAGATAGATTTCGAGCTTATTGCTTAGTATTCATAATCTTTTCTATTTCGTCAGGATCTTTGGTAATTCCTGAGGTTAGGACTTTTCTGCCTGTCTTTGTTATCAGCACATCGTCTTCAATCCTGATGCCAATGCCTTTATAATTTTTGTCATAACCATCTTCATAATCCAAAAAATACAATCCGGGTTCTATAGTCATAACATTCCCCTCTTTTAATGTATCATATTGAGGATTTTTTCCGAAAGGTACCGCATCGTGCGTATCAAGACCAAGGTCGTGACCTATACCGTGATAGCAGAACCTACCGATAGTGTCCGGATCCTTTATTACTTTATGTTTCACGAGCTCATCCGCCATAAACTTTTTTACCTGCTTATTAAGCGAAGTATATTTAACACCGGATTTGCACAGCTTAATCCCATATTCGTTAGCTTTTAGTACTATGTCATAAATAGTTCTCTGCTCAGGAGTAAATTTTCCATTAGCGGGAAAAGTACGGGTGATGTCAGCGCAGTAATACTCATACTCCGCACCATTATCCATAAGCACTAACGAGCCGTCTTTGATCTTCTCACGGTTGGTTATGTAGTGAAGAATGCAGGAATTGCTGCCTGAGGCAATAATGGTATCAAACGCGATATCAGTCGCTCCTCCATTGATATAATTGTATTCTAAAAGAGCCTGAACCTGGTATTCGTACATACCCGGTTTAAGCTGCTTGAGAACAGAATTTAAAGCCATTGCTGTAATGTCCGCGGCTTTTTGCATCAACTGCAATTCAAAAGGCAGCTTTACTTTTCTCATTTCCCCAAGTATAAAATTCACATCAATTATTTGGCACCAGGAAGAAGCCACGCGTAATTTATTAATGAAGGGAGCGGTGATCTCTTCGAGTTCACCATCAGAATCATAAAGTTCAATTATATTGGTGTATATTTTATCATTATCAAACCCTGCCAACGAAGTCACAACGTCATTAAATGCAATATTCTCCATTGAAAATTCGATTCCCAATCCCTGTTTCACCCTTTCATATCCAAGCCTGACACCATACCATTTCTCATAATCCGGGTCATTTTTTGGAACAAAGAGAATTTCTTTAACACTTGCAGTCTTGCCTGATTGTCCTTTTACCTTGATGCCTCCGGGCGCAAGTACGAGGATGGAATCCGGTTCATCAAATCCTGTAAGATAGTAAAAATTCTTGTTCTGTTTGAATTTATACTGCGCATCGAATGATTTATTCCGGAGAGAATTGGAAATGATCACTGCGATCGAATTTTTTCCAATCCTCTTCATTAATTCATTTCGACGGGATTTGTGAAAGGATTTTTGAGCGTTATTCATTTAATTAATCGTCAAAAGTTTCTTTGAAAACGGAAAATTCCTCGACTGGTATCGGGTAATCCCCGGTAAAACAGGCAGTACAGTAGCCTGTCTTTTCATTAGTATACGGAACAGACTCTAAAAGTTTCTCCGTGGAAAGATACCCCAAGCTATCCACACCCAGGTCTTGACGGATCTCATCAATTATGCCGTGATGCTGGTTCGCGATCAATTCATCCGCAGATGGGAAATCCATACCATAATAACAAGGTGAGATGATAGGAGGAGAGGAAATTCTCAGGTGAATTTCCGTTGGATTTGCTTTTTTGATTAAATCGACTAGAAGTTTTGATGTTGTTCCTCTGACAATTGAATCATCCACTACCACAAGTTTTCTATCCTCAAGGACACCTTTAACCGTATTAAACTTTGTTTTAACTTTCATTTCACGTTTATCCTGCCCCGGCTGGATAAATGTTCTTCCAACATAATGGTTTCTTATTAACCCAATTTCTATTTTTACATCGGAATTTGTCTTCTGAGATTCGTCAAAATAACCCAGTGTAGCGGTATTGGACGAGTCAGGAACATTGATAATAGCCACTCTCTTTTCGTCCTCATTAGCATCAGCCGGTCTTAGCGGAGCGGGATGCTCTTCTGCAAGACTTTTACCAATATTCCGTCGTACTTTATCAACTTTTTCTCCAAAAATTATGCTGTCGGGCCTGGAGAAATATATATATTCAAATATGCAATGTTTATACTTTTCAACCTCTTCAAGATAAATGGATTTTTCCTTACCGCTTTGAATCACTTCATCATCAATCACTACAACCTCTCCGGGATTAACATCACGAATATAGTCCGCGCCTATAATGTCAAATGCCGTAGTCTCAGAGGCAAAGACAATGCTGTCATCCAGCTTTCCCATGCTGAGCGGCCTTACGCCGTGCGGGTCCCTTATGGCTATCAACTTAGTATCGGTGAGAATACATATGGAATAAGCACCTTTAACCTGTGAAAACGCGTCCAGTACCCTGTCTTCTATTGTTTCTTTATTGCTTTTAGCAATCAGATGAAGAATTATCTCTGAATCCGTCGTTGTCTGAAATATGGTACCTTCATTGATTAGCCTATTCCGGAGTGATTTGGTATTCGTGAGATTACCATTATGCGAAAGCGCAAGATTGCCGTATTTGTAATTCACCTTGAACGGCTGAATGTTAGTTTTACTGTCTGACGCGCCTGTTGTTGAGTAACGGTTATGACCTATGGCTGAATTTCCTTTTAATGCATTCGTAAGCAGCTTATAGTCCCTGAAAACCCTTGTCACCAGTCCGAGACCTTTTTTCATATTAAAAACATGCTTTTCCTTGCCCGGCAAATATTCCGAAGTAACTATACCGCTGGCTTCCTGTCCTCTGTGCTGCAGCGCATGCAATCCGTAGTAAGTCATTATCGCAGCTTCCGGATTATTGTATATGCCAAATACACCACAATTAGAGTGAATAGATTTCGTCTCTAAAAGTTTATACTCTTCTTTCAGGTCTTTAATTATTTTCACAGTTTAAACCGCCCTTACTTTTATATGATTTGAAAATATCCAGGCTTTTCCATCCACCCAAACTTCCAGCCTGTAACTTCCCTCTTTGTCCGTATCCCATATTGAATTAAAATCCGTCAGCTCATCCATTACTTTTCCGTCTTTGATGAACTTTATCCGCGCTTTTTGCGGTACATACGTTTTAAAGGTTACTTTTTTACCCGGTTCAGTGAGTTGTATTTCCTCACCCATATTATAAATTTTACCATTATATTCGGCAATGAAACGAAACCCCTTGGCATCACCGTGGTAATAATTTGCTATAAAACTTCTTCCCTCTTTTAAAGCCTTAAGGATCATCGATTTGCTCTTTTCAAATGTAGAAACATCTCCTTTTTGAATTTCCTCGTCTGTAAGTACGTGCATCCTTACAGATTTAAACAATATTTTATAAGGAAAGATTTCAAATTCCAATCCCATTACACTTTGCTTAAAGGCGTGGGCATCCACACTACCTATAGCGACAACTTTTCTTTCCTTATTTTTTTCATCCCACAGCTTTACGGCATTTTTTTCTGGAGCTATAATTGTTTTGAGAGGATGCAGGAATCTTTGGAATTTATTGTCATCAGTCAAACCTTCCGTCCATTCACTCATATGGTTCCATATCTCTATCCCGTCATACTCATCGCATTCCCAGTCGGTCCAGGGATATGGGGGGTGAGCAGGCATATGATCCCTGCTTTCGAAAGGGTGAGCAATAAACCCGAATCCACCGGCTGCTTTAATCTCTTTTACATAGTCCGCCGCGCTTTTGATACTTCCCATATCGCCGTCAGGAAGCCTCTCGAATGGTCCTATGGCTCGATCTATACCCAGGGCAACATAGTGGTTCCTGTTCTTCGTGTCATTCACTTCATAGCCTACAATCAGCATCGTTTTATTATGCCATTTTTCATAACCCTCATCCCTGGCTTTCATTGTATTATGGTCAGTGAGTATAATAAAATCGAGATCTACTTCATTTGCAGCCTGCACAATCTCTTCCACAGTACCCGAGCCATCTGAATATTTGGAGTGCATATGCATTGACCCTGAATATTCGTACATCATACGCGAAACAATTAAAATTTAAAATTGAATAAAATTAGTGATGACCCCAAAGGATATTTGCAGTCCATACTAACACCAGTAAAACCAATACACCAATTCCAAAGAGTTTTGCATTAACTATCTTTAGCTTATACCTGAAAAAACTCGCAACCAAGATGGTTGCCAAAGCAATAAATCCCAAAGGGTATAGAATCACAGAAAAGGGATTATAGTAAATACTTCCTAATATATTAAATTGAATTAACTCATTAAATCCTCTTGACATTCCGCATGTTGGACAAGGAATCCCAAAAAAATAAATCATAGAACATGTATCCGGTACCCGGCTAAAAACAGGATTCCCTCCAAAAAGATTTAAAATAATCTCAACAGGGGTAATCCGGACAGCAATAAGTCCGAAAATGACCAAACCCAAAATAATTAGCTGAATCCTTAAAGAGCGTTTATAATTTATCTTTTCAAAAGCAAAAACATTCATACCTGTGGAGTATGTTTCTTTCTCAATAAATTTGAAGTTAATAAGCCTCCAATAGCGCCAAATAACGGATAAATAATAAGGTTCAATAGCAAAGTAATACCTGTTAGAGTTGGAGAAAAACCGTACTCCCTTGTTTCATCATTAAAATGATCCATAACACTGTAATATTCGGGAGAGATTGGGAAACCAAATTTTTCAAGGTCAGCGGACATTTCAGTAAACATATTTCCCTCGGAAAACAACTGTATAGCAAGAAAAAAGCCTGTATATATGATGGCAGTAATAATGCCTCCCAGAATCCCTATCATAACACCGTCTTTAATCTCAAGCATTCCCCCATAGTTAACAACTTCCTTATTATACGTATAAACTCCCGCCGCAGCACCCAATATCACACCCGCGCAACACAGCATATTAATCATGCTCACCAATGGAGTTACTGATAAAAAAGTCATTACACCGGCTGCTACGATTACAGCCTTGAGCTTATTTGGACTATTCATTCTTTACCGGGACAACCGGCTTAAATTTTATAAAAGAATAAATTTCGTAAATAAAGTTTATCATACCGGGAATTATGTAGAAGGCAAGAACAAAACCCAGGGTTGCTCCTGTTATTGAACGTGTAACAAAATTATTTTTATAGACGTCCATAAGATCCAGGGCCACATCACCGACCATTAATCCCGAAGCAATAACCAGATACCAGACCGAAGGAAGCTTAACATTGGTAACCTTTTTAATAAAAGGATATATCACCGTGCCTACAAGAAATCCCAGATACAAAATTGA
This sequence comes from Bacteroidota bacterium, assembly GCA_023429265.1. GTDB lineage: Bacteria > Bacteroidota > Ignavibacteria > Tepidaquicellales > Tepidaquicellaceae > JAEYVS01. The sequence goes on from JAEYVS010000088.1 coordinate 9,918, forward strand.
ACACCTTGAGCAAACCCCCATCATATGTCCGAAAATTGAAAATGAACGAGCCTCCTCCTGATGGCAAACCGGGGAAAACAAACTATACATAAAGAAGGATATATCCGCGGCAAATCCTCCCAGGCTCAATAAAAAAGGCGCTAAAAGTATCAATAAGCACCATAAAGCCACGAAACCAAGTATTATAAGATACACTTTAGTGGCAAATTCTATGCTTATTCGGCTTGAAACCATCAATATTAATGTAAAATATCCTTAAATTAATTAATTTTAGCTAATTATGAAGTGCAAATTATGGGATGAAAATGTGTAATTGGAAACTATTTTGTGTTTTTCTCGATTGATTTTATATAGAGAGTTTTGCATATTCGCAAAAAGTAGCGTAATTACTCATTATTATTAATAAAAACATTGCTCTTATGAAAATCAACATCACTTCCCGCCACTTTAAAGCACACGACACATTACAAAATTACATCAAGGACAAGTTAGAGGAATTAAACAAGTATGATGAACTTATTATGCATGCAGACGTAATATTATCCTATACTAAGCCTCCTCACGAATTTAAGCATTGTGAAATTATCTTAAAGTTAAGAGATAAGATCCTGACAGCAAAGGAGGAATCAGATGATTTTACCAAAGTATTTGACATTGCATTTAATAAAGTAGAAGTCCAACTTCAAAAGCATAAAGACAAGCACAAAAAAGAAAAATATTCGCAAAAAGAAGTTTATAAAACCATTTAAATCAGAGGTCAATTGAGCGACAGGTTCAGGGACTTGAGAGAGATCAAAAAGGATTCAATCACGGTTGAATTCTTTTTTAATGAATGCAAGGATAGATTTAAAATAGAAAAGGTTACCTCCCGTCCCATAAATCCCGAAAAACTCATAATCGAAAAGGACATTCACCGACCCGGGCTGGCACTGGCTCAATACTATGGTGTATTCACATTCCGAAAAATACAGGTATTTGGAAATACCGAAATAAATTACATCCAGGATCTTTCTGATGACAAAAGAAATGAAGCACTGGGTAAATACTTTTCGTATGACATTCCCTGCATTGTGATAACAAATGGAAACATCGTTCCTGAGATACTCCTCAAAACAGCAGAAGAAAAAGACATTCCCATATTCACGACTCCACATCCGACAACAAAAATATCGTATTACATAAGTGATTTCCTGGATGACCAGTTCTCACCCCAGGCTGTTCTGCACGGTTCATTTGTTGACGTATATGGCGTAGGAGTATTGATCACCGGAAAATCAGGCATCGGTAAGAGTGAAATTGCACTTGATCTCATTGAGAGGGGTCACAGGCTGGTAGCAGATGATGTCGTGATAATTTCAAAAAAACAAGAGAGCATATTGATTGGCTCAGGAACTTCCCTAGTAAAACATTTTATGGAAATCAGGGGACTAGGGATAATAGACGTAAAGTCAATATTTGGAATCCGTTCGATCCGGTATCAAAAAAGAGTGGAAGTATTACTTGAACTCGATCAGTGGGATCCTTCCAAAGAGTATGAGAGAACCGGTTTAAACTCCATTACAACGAACATTCTTGACATTGACGTTGAATTAATCAAACTTCCGATTTTCCCGGGTAAGAATATTACTGTAATTGCAGAAGTTATTGCTTTGAATTATCTTTGTAAGCATTACGGTTATGATCCGGCAAAGGAATTGCAGCAAAGGCTGTCCAATAAGATCAAATCCAATGCTGAAGCCAACAGCAATAGTCTAAACAAAATGCTCGAAAGGAACATCGAATACTTTGAGCATGACTTTGAATAAAAAAATAAATATAAATATAAAATTAACGGGGATCTTTGCAATGAAAAGAATATTTTTAATGAATGTGGTTTTTGTACTCGCCCTTGTTTTTATTTTTTCTTCCTGCGGCAGGCAAAAGAATGAAGAAAATCAAACAACAGAAACCAATAACATTGAGACACCATTAATTGCTCCCGACATTGAAGGAGCTGTTCAGGGCGACTGGGTAATTCAACAGGAACTTGCAGATGCTGAAAAGCTTAATCCACTGGTATCGAGCGATGCTACTGCAACAGAAATATCCAACTACATCTTTCAAGGGTTATTGGTTGTAAATCGTGAAACATTTGAACTTGAACCTGTTATTGCAAAATCAATGCCCGAAGTTAGTGAAGACAAGCTGACCTATACTTTTGACCTGAAAGAAAATGTTACTTTTTCTGATGGCACACCACTTACAGGAGAGGATGTAATTTTCACAATGAAAATTATTAAAAATCCATTTGCCGATGCTCAATCACTTCGAAATTACTTTATCGATACAAAGAATGTTGAATTAGTAGATGGCAATCCCTTCAAAATTCGCTTTACGATGTCCAAGCCATTCTTTAAAGCAATGTATTCCTTTGAAGACATAAAAGTTATTCCAAGGCACCTTTTAAATAAAGATGGATTAGCTGACAACATTACTTTTGCTGACCTTGAACAGGCTGCGCTCAATCCCGATCCTGCAAAATTCAAAGCAATGCAAGATCTGGCTAATTTTATAAATTCTCAAGAAGTATCGAGAGATCCCAAATTTGTAGTAGGCAGCGGACCATACAAGTTAGACCAATGGATAACAGGACAGTCAATTACATTAGTCAGAAACGATAATTTTTGGAACAGAGATAATGTTCCACAGTATCCCAACAAACTCATTTTTAAGACAATCCAAGATCAGACAGCAGCTCTAACTGCATTGAAGAATGGTGAAATTGACAATATGAATATCATTAAGAATGAAGATTTTGTAGAAGGATTAAAAACACCGGAAGAATTTAAACTCAAAAAATCTTTAGTAGGCAGACCTACGTATTCATACCTTGCATGGAACCAAAAAAGTCCTCTTTTCTCTGACAAAAAAGTCAGACTTGCATTAAGTCATTTAATTGACAGAAATACTGTTATTGATAAGCTGCTATATGGATTAGCTGTTCCAATTCAATCGCACGTTTATTATAAAAGTGATGAACTTAATAAAAACTTACCCTCAATAGACTTTGATGTCGAGAAAGCAAAACAATTATTGAAAGAAGCAGGGTGGGAAGACACAAACGGAGATGGCATCATAGACAAAACTATAGATGGAAAACGGGTAGATTTCAAATTCACTTTTACCAATAATCAGAATCCAAAGAGAAAACAGGTTTTATTAGTTGTGATTGATGCACTCAAAAAAGCTGGAATACAGGCAGAAATACAGGACTATGAATGGTCAGTATTTCTGGATAAATTATCGAAACATCAATATGATGCATTTTTTGGTGCATGGGTATTGGGTGATGGTCCGTCAGATCCTTACCAAATATTTCATTCCTCACAGTCGATTGATGAAGGAAGCAATTATGTAAGTTATAATAATCCTGAAAGCGATAAAATAATAGAACAGTTAAGAATTGAATTTGATCCTGCAAAAAGACAGGAATTGATCACCCAGTGGCAGCAGATCATTTACGATGATCAGCCTTATACCTTCCTCTGGTCTGAGGTAGGTAAATATGCCACGAGCGACAGATACCGGAATACAAGATGGTACTCTCATTCATATCCTCATAAGAGTAATGAGTGGTGGTCATCAGCTGCAGATAGAAAATATAAAGAATAATAATCCTAATCTTGAAATAACACTTAAATGGGTTCATACGTCTTAAAAAGGGTTTTATTATTTGTACCTACCTTTATTATCATAACTATGATAACTTTTCTGATTTGCAGGATGGCTCCCGGAGATCCGGTAGAGATGAAAGTTGGTGGGAATACACAGGAAGGAATGTCTGCAGACGGAAAAAATGTTATTTCCGAACAAGCAAAAAAATATTACCGTCAAAAATTTGGTTTAGATAAACCCTTATATATGCAATATGTAATTTGGATGGGTAATATGTTTACCGGAGATTTTGGAAATTCATTCAAGGATGACAGACCGGTTATAAATAAGATTACCGAACGTCTCCCGGTATCAATCGGTTTGCAGCTAAGTTCTCTCATTATTATTTATCTAATAGCCATACCCATTGGCATACTTAGCGCTGTAAAACAGAATTCCTTTGCGGATAAAGCTTCGACCGTTTGGCTATTCATACTTTACTCACTCCCAAACTTCTGGGTCGCTACACTGGCCATAGTATTCCTTGCAAATGTTGAATATATTAAGCTTTTCCCTACTTCAGGGATACAATCATTAGATTACGATTACCTTAGTTTTTTTGGAAAGATATTTGACAGGGTCTGGCATTTTATTCTGCCTGTGACTATTCTTAGCTTAGGCAGCTTTGCATTCCTTTCAAAACAAATGAGAAGTTCAATGCTGGAAGTGATCAGACAGGATTACATACGTACTGCAAAAGCAAAAGGACTTTCTGACAAAAAAGTCATTTTTAAACACGCCCTGAGAAATTCACTTATCCCCATTATTACAATACTTGCAGGTATATTACCCGCTATGGTGGGGGGCAGTTTCATAATCGAAACAATTTTTTCAATACCGGGAATCGGACAGTTGGGCATACAGGCTATCTATGACCGGGATTATCCTTTAATAATGGCTTTGCTTGCCATTGTATCCGTATTAACAGTGATAGGTGTTCTGATTGCTGACCTTTTATACGCAGTTGTAGATCCACGAATCGCATTTAGCAAAAAAACTTCATAAATCTTCCTAATTTAGATGTCTGCTGATACAGAAGAAAGAAAAGATTTGACAGCTTCTGAAAAAGAAGCTCTCGAGCAAAAAAGGCAAGAATTTTTACAAGCCGACCAAAAAGTTGATTCATATACTGACCTGGTAAAAAAACAGTTTAAGAAAAATAAGCTGGCGGTCTTTTCAGTATATGTAGTATTAGTTTTAATTGTTATTGCAGTATTTGCTGATTTTCTTTCTTATGAAAAACCACTATACGTTGAGTATAAGGGAGAAACTTATCTCCCGGTTTTTAAAGATTATATGGTAGATCTCGGCATATCAAAATGGGATCCTCCAGAGCTTTATAATGTGGACTGGAAAGACCTCGATGACGCAGGACAGCTGGAATCTGTTGTGTGGGCTCCAGTGCCTTACGGACCAAATGAAATAGACCTTACTCAAAGACTTGTAAAACCAGGTGGTGATCATTACCTGGGAACTGATGCAGTGGGCAGAGACCTTTTAGCCGGGTTGATACACGGCTCAAGGATATCATTATCCGTCGGTATAGTAGCAGCAGGAATTGCTGTTGTAATAGGTGTTTTACTAGGTTCACTGGCAGGATATTACGGAGGAAAAGTCGATCTGATCATCTCCAGATTTATTGAAATAATGTTAAATTTTCCTGTATTTTTCTTAATTATTGTAATCGTAGCTATTTACGGATCCAGTATATGGTATGTGATGCTTGCAATCGGGCTCACCACATGGACCATAGAGGCAAGATTGATTAGAGGAGAAATATTGAAAGTTAGAAATATGGAGTATATACTAGCAGCAAACTCTGTAGGATTACCGAATAGCAAGATCATATTCAGACACGTTTTGCCTAACTCCATTGCCCCGGTCCTTGTTTCAGGCGCTTTTGCCATCGCCGGAGCCATAATTCTGGAGGCAGGACTAAGTTTTCTGGGAGTTGGTGTAAGTGCTACAACAGTTACCTGGGGCTCTCTCGTAAATGAGGGCAGAACCTCTAATGACGCGTGGTGGCTTGCGATTTTTCCCGGATTAATGATATTTATAGCTGTAGTCTCATATAATTTAATTGGCGAAGGACTACGGGACGCTTTAGACCCAAGGCTTAAAGATTAATTATCTTTATAAATTGACATCATCGGGAACTTATTATATATTTGTGGTTTTTAAACTGTAGTAGCAAATTTTAAACCTTTCACCGGAGGAAATATAAAATGGTCTGGACGTTGGAGCTTGCTTCATTTTTAGATGATGCACCTTGGCCCGCAAACAAAGATGAATTGATTGATTATGCCGTTAGAACAGGGGCTCCTAAAGAAGTTGTAGAAAACCTGGAAGAACTCGAAGATACTGACGAACCATATGAAAGTATAGAAGAGATATGGCTTGATTATCCTACTGATGAGGACTTTTTCTATGATGAAGAGAGCAAGGACTTTTAAAATTACATTTATTGTATAATTTTTTTAGACCCAATAGTTTCATCACTATTGGGTCTGATTTTTTATATATTTAGGTAAACATTGTATCCTTACACGATGCCGAAATTATTAATCTATACTCTGCTTTTATTGTTTTTTACGTCATTTGCTGCATTTGCCCAGAATGAAGACCCACCGGAAGAACCACCAGAAGAGTTAGAGCCATGGCAGGTATCAGATATCAAATTCTCATTTCAAAAAACAAAAACATTCCAGGACTCCCAGCTGGATAATATCATTGCTACCAGCACAGGTACAGATCTTAATATAAATTCCATTAGTAATGATATAATAACTTTAAAGAAATTCTATTTCGACAATGGGTTCTTTAACGCAATTGTGGATACAATACTAAATTTCAATAAAGAGGATAATGAGGTAACAATCATCTTCACAATCATAGAGAATGACAGGAGTAGGTTTAACCAGATTAAGTACTCAGGCCTTGACACATTACCTCAAAATGTAAAAGATTCTATTTTTAGTCCCAATAAAGATCAGCTGCAGATTCTTCTAAAAGAAGGAGAATATTATTCCAGAAGTGATATCAATCTTGAAATAGGGCGAATAATTGTGATACTCCAGAATAACGGATATGCTTTTGCAAAAAAACAAGAAGTAAAAGTCACGGGGATCTTTTCCGCAAATCCGGAGCTCAGACATAAAGTAGATATTGAATTATTTTTTGATACGGGGAAACTGAGTAGATTTGGACAGACATTTATCGAAATCGAACAGAACCGTTATGGCATAGATGAAATGTATATAAGACGAAATCTTGAATATAAGGAAGGTGAGATATACAGCAAAAGAAAACTGGATGCATCAAATGCCAAAATCCTTTCCACGGCGATAATCGAATCAAGTAATTTTACTTTTAGAGACTCTTCTGCTGGTTCAAATGGCGGAGATGTAGTCGATCTTAACTTAAAAGTTACCATCCGAAATAAGTACGAATTAACACCTGAAGTGCTTGGTTATGAAATCGATAATAGATTTTATGGTGGTCTCGGACTAGGATTTTACGATAGGTTCTTTCTTAATGGAAGCCGAACGTTTAATGCTTCCCTGAGAGGTCTCATTCACACATTTAAGTTTTACCGTTTTGAAAGCATAGTCCAGGTTTCAGAATCATATTTATTTAATAATCCTCAGCTTGCCGGAAATGTGAGATTAGGATTGAATTTCTTTACCATCGATACACTTGACATAAGAGAGATTTCTGCCAAAGCAAGTGTTTCCTATGATCTGCCAACTTATACTTACATAAATAAGTTAGTAGCATCTACTGAATTTTTAAGTCAGAATATAAGCTATGAATTCACGAATGGTATAATAAATGAACAAATCAAAGATGGTCAGATAGATTTTGATGTATATTCTACATCACTGGGAGTTTCCGCTTTACACATAGGCATAGATAATCCTGTTTTTCCAACCAGAGGATTTAATCAAACTTTAACCGCCCAGGAAGGGGGGCTGCTTGGCCAATTATTGGAATCCGTATTCGACATAAACGTATTCAAATTTTTCAAATCCACTGCTTCGAATAAGTTCTTTTTTAATCTCTCAGACAATATTCAATCCATGTCCGTTCTGGGACTAAAATTTAACATAGGTATTATTATAGAGACTGGCGATAACCAGGAAAGATTAACGTTTAATGAAGATACAACGGATCTTGACCTTAAAATTCCCTTTGCTCCCTTAGAATTAAGATTTAAAGCCGGAGGAAGCACTAATAATCGAGGCTGGAGAGCAAATACACTTGGTATGGTACCTGACCAGGATGAAGGCGGGAATTTTTCTATTGATGGTACAATTGAGCATAGATTGAGACCATTTGTAAATTCTTCAAATTCATTGATAAAAGATCTCGGATTTGTATACTTTCTTGATTATGGTAATGTATGGGAAAATGTCAGTAAGTTCAAACTGGACCAGGTAGCGCTTTCTACGGGATTTGGTATACGATATTTCACAATAATCGGAGCCATCCGATTGGACCTTGGACTCAAACTATATGACCCAAACCCCGGTCACGTGGGAGTTACGAACTGGCTCTTTCAGAGAGGAGCAAACCTAAACGATAAATATACAATACAATTTGGGATTGGCAACACATTCTAATTATGTTTGAAAAAGTAATCGGACAGGAAAGAGTAAAAAAGATCTTTGAGAATATCAACCGAAACGGAAGATATGCTCACGCTTACATCTTTTATGGAAAAGAAGGAACCGGTAAAGATGCAATGGCTATTGAATTAGCAAAGCTGATCAATAATGAGTCTGACGATGTTAACATATTTCATTCTCAATACTTTAATTTCATTACTGCCCTGCCGGCAGGAAAGGATTCAGATGAAGAACAGGATCCTCTTTTGGGACTCGATAAAAAAGATTTTGATCTCTACCGCTCTGAAATAGAAAAAAAATCCGATGACCCTTATTACAAAATATCAATTCCCAAAGCAAATAACATACGCATAGGAAGCATAAGACATATTAAAAAAAGTATTTATCTTACCGGCAGTAAGTCGAAAAAGAAAATTTACTTAATCTCCGATGCTGATAAAATGAGTCTGCAAAGCGCAAACTCTCTACTCAAGATATTAGAGGAGCCACCTAAGAATTCACTGCTTTTGCTAACTACTTCAAAGCTCAATTCACTTCTACCAACCATTATTGGGAGATGCCAAAGCATAAAGTTTAATGATCTATCTTCAGATGAAATCAAATCGTATATTAGTCAAACCTTCGAAGGGATCTCAAAAGAGGAAGCTGCCATTTATGCTAATCTTTCTGAGGGCAGCATTTCTAAATGTAACTCAATCCTGGATAGTAATACTCTTGAATTAAGAGATAAGGTAGTCGATTTATTAGCTTCCCTTCTGGGAGGAAAATACATTGCCTTTGGTGACGATGTGAACTTTATTACCGGGTTAAAAGACAAAGAAGCTACAAGACGGTTTTTAGCGATAATGATGCTTTGGTTCAAAGATCTTTCTTATGGGAGATCGGATTTACATCAAACCATCGTAAACCTGGATAAACTGGACAGGATCAATAGATTTAATGAGAATTTTAACTTCGATTACTACCCTATCATTACACTGATCGAGGACGCTGCCCGGGAAATAGAAATGAATGTAAACCAGGAGCTTATACTTTACAACCTGGGATATAAAATCAAAGAACACATCTCAAAAGTTTAAGAATACATTGTCCACACTCCAGGTTCCTCTCACTTTCAGGTCCTCGGAAAATATAATAAATTTCTCAGCCGGTTTGAACGGATTTACCTGGCCATAATAAAACTCCCCGTCATCATTTAAATCAACAAAACTAAAGACTGTATAACTCCCCTCTAAAATATTAGGGAAGGAAAATGTAGTATCAGAGTAAACTTTTGTGGAATAAGAAATAAACTTATTGGTGTTATTGTATAACCTGATCCAGACGGGAGATCCTGGATACCCTTTATTAATTACCCTTCCCATTATCCTTCCAGAACTACTTTCTTCAGTAACACTAAACTTTAGAGAATAAAAATAATTAAGAGTGGTATTCCTAAAATCAAATTTAATTCTTGCTGTGATACCAAAGCGGAGATTTTCGGCAGTAAATATCTCAAGCAAAGAATCGTTAAGCCAATTAAAAACCGGCCGGTAAGACTGACCTGTTGCCGTATCAATGATTGATACATTATCGGCTATGTCAAGTCTCGTAAGTTTATTATTAGGGAAATAAAAATAGAACCTGTAATCAGGAGGAATTTCTTTTACTCCGTCAGGAATGGAGGAATATACATAACCTGCGGTATCCGGTCTTAGTAAAGCATACAATTCATCGCTTCCTACTTCCATTCCCAGCTTCTCTGCTAAAAAATCAACATTAACCGCTGACTTTGAATCACTTACTTCAAAGTCCCCCGTTGTCATATAAATTTTATCAAATTCTTTGTCAAATAAGAGATTCCTGTTATTATCATCCATAGCAAACACCCTGAATTTACCTTCAGGAAGATTCAAAAAAGAATAAGTGCCCCCTGTGTCTACCTGGGATATGAAATCCGCAATCCTCACAGCCGGGTCAACCGTCTCTGAGCCATTTAACCTGTATGCCAGAATAAAGATGTCGTTATAGTTTTCAGCATATACCTTACCCGTGAGCTTTCCTTTATCGATTTTTGAGCCTGTCGATATGGCAAACTGGATTGGCTCTGCAAGAGGATTTCCTCTTCTCACATCTTTAAGAGTTTTTCCTATGTATATAGTGTATGTCCGGTTAGATTCCAGCCCATCAGGGAAATAAATTTCAACTTCCTTTCCGCTATAGTTGATTTCTACTTCGGACTTCGGCTGTGGGGAAATGAATAAAGCATCCTGGAAACTCCTTCTGTCTACATATTCATCAAATTCGATTACGATTGATTTTCCGGAAAAGTTAACTGTATTTTCTCTGGGGGTTATTTTCATAACCACCGGAGGGCTAATGTCTTCATCGCCACCTGGCGGAGGAAGTTCATTAGCGCACGAGAGAAAACAAATGCATGAGGATATCAGAAAAAGATATTGTAAAATTCGTTTATGCAATAGAAACTTGTTTTAAAATGTTAAATCTTATAATAACTTTAGTACCTTTGCCCTGTTCACTCTCATATGTAATTTTAGCTTTCATATCATCAAGGGATTTTTTGGATATGGCTAATCCTAATCCCATACCTGAAGACTTAGTTGAGAAGTTAGGCTCAAATAGATTCTCAAGTACAATTTGATCCATTCCAATACCATTATCAGTTATTTCAAAATACAGATGCCCTTTTTTCATAAAAGAAGATACTTTGACAATGCCATCGCTATCAATAGCCTGAATTGAATTTTTTATGATATTTTGAAAAACACGATTCATCTCTTCCCTGTCTGCAGATACTTTAATTGAATTATCCTCCAGCATAGTTTCAAACCTTACATTAGGATGATTTTTGTATAATGCAATTACATCCGTCATTATTTCATTCAGATCCAGCGGCTCATAATATCTTTTTGGAAGTTTCGCAAAATTTGAAAACTCGGTTGCAATACGGTTTAGTTTATCAATCTCATTAATTATCAAAAGCTTGGTCTTTTCGAGTACAACAGGAAATTCACTTTTTCCATTTTCCTTGTACACATTGACAAGGTGTTGGATCGAGAGTTTCATCGGGGTAAGAGGATTTTTAATCTCGTGTGCCACCCTCCGTGCAATATCTCTCCAGGCGGCTTCTCTTTCCGCCTTTTTAAGTTCCCTCTTTGAACGTTCAAGCTCTTTTGTCATTTTATTAAATGAATCAACCAGGTCCTGTAACTCATCATTTGAAGAAACTTTGAGCTGAATATTGCTGTGTCCTTTTGAAAGTTTTTCAGTTGCTCTTTGAAGTTCGAGTATGGGTTTTGATATTTTATCCGTTAAAAAGCTAACCAGGATAAGAGATATGATAATTACTATGAAATAAATTCCAAAAATGAATGTCAAAGTTTCTGTTAATTCTTCACTTATTTCAGTTTGTTTATACACAAGCTGAGAAGAGATAATTCCCACTATGTTATTCCTGGGATCCTTATACGGCTTATACGCTACTAAATAAGATAACCCTCCCTGGTCATGATTCTTAATAAACAGGTCTTTATTAAGATAATTTATGTTGTAATTGGCGTCAGCATCTACGCGAGTATCAAGGAGATCAGACTTGTACAGCTCCTGATTAGTTGTAGATATAAGCTGGTTTTTAATATATAAATTAAAATTTTTATCAGTACTTGCAATACTTCCCTTTAGAAAATCCCGCTGAAGGATATTCAGGCTGTCAGGATCTGTTACAGTATTATCAATGCTCTGCTTACCTTTTAAACTTTCAGAAAGAATGTTAAGGTCTGAGATAATCTGGGTTTGAAGATTTGAATCATTCTTGGAAATAATAAAACCTCTTGTATAGAAAGCTAATAATATAATTGGGATAACGGATACCAGGAAAAAAGACAAAAATAACTTTTCTCTAAAATTCAGGCGGAACTTTTTATACTTAATTATAAAATAAATTCCAAAGATCATGTAAAACAAAACATACACTACAACAGCGAAAATTATAAATTTCAAATAAAAGAATGCCGTTGTCTTTATGTCATCCCTTTTTAAACTTATTGAATAAATCCTTTCGTAAATTCCCTGTTCATCATTCCCCGGTTCAGCTAAGATATAATATGTTCTATATTTTTCATTATTAAAATTTTCTATTCTCCATTCGGAGTTTTTAGCACTATTTTTAATATATTCCTTAAATATTTCAAGAGAGTTTAGACTGCTTATTGCAAGATCTTTATTAGTTGAGCTTGCAACTCTTCCATTTATATATTCCGTAAAGACAGGTTTTGAGATCAGTTTATCTAGAAGATTATCTCTTGTATAGCTTTTGAAGATCTCAAGTGAAGACTGCATTAGGAAATTCCTCGATTCATACCCAATTCCAATAACTAGATAGCCGAGTACCCTGGAAAACTGGGTATTTTTTAAATCTAATTTTTGTATAGGCGCAATCCCGACATAGAACTTTTCATTTGGATTCTGAAGAATGGCGATATTATCATAAACGAAAGGCTGACTTTCTTCTTCTTTAGTGAGAAGATCTTCTTCTTCTTCGAATTCATCTATATTTTCAAGTGTATCTGTGCTTAAGGTATCTTCATTATGGAAAATTTCTTCCGGGGTGACAATATATCCTTTGGAAAAGAATTGTGAGCTTAAAAACTGAAGAACTGAATCTGTACTCAGTCTATTTTCATTTATATTAAAATCACTCACAACATTTTTTGCTGTATCAAGCACTATTACAGTTGAATTAAAGTTCTCTGTATTTAGTTTACTATCGGCCCATAAGTAGAATGCAAGGCGTGGAAGCTTATTTTTATCTCTAATATTGTCTTCGATTTCTCTGTTTTCAGAAAGAGTAACTAACTCGGAATTCAAAATGAAATTGATTCGCTCTTCCTGATTCTCCGATAACTTACTTCCAATTAACTCCACAAACTTTGTCTCTTGCGAGGTAATATTTTCGAGTGTAAGAATGGGTATAGTTAAAATACAAAGCAGTATTATTACAGAAAAGTTTTTTATACTCAATAAATTATAGGATCTGGATTTAATAGCAAGAGTCCCTGTATAAAAACAAAATAAGAAAACTAATATTATTATTAGTACTCTGTACCAATATGTAATTCCAAAATCCACCAGAAAAAGCTCAAGAATGTGATTTATTATCAGGAATATTCCTAAAAACATTAAACTTCCATAGTACCGAAAGTCTTTATTCTTAAAAATCTTATTGGATTTTAAAATTACATAGAGCATTATTGATGATGCAAAAACATAAAAGCTAAATGATAAAAGCAGCAATATGAATTGCAGAGATAATAACTCAATACTAGGTATTATGGTACTATTATCTAAAAATTTTATATTCGAATCAAAAATAATACTTTGAATCACTGCTCCAAATAACCTAAATAAAAGAAAGAAAGAAAGGATTACGAAAACAAATTTTATTAGACTTATAAAGATATTTTCTTTACTATCTTTTTTCCGGTTAGTAGATTTATCATAGTAATTAAACACAACAGTGGCAGAATAGATTGAAAACGCCAGGATAAATATTGCAGTAACGAGGAGTTCTCCTATGGACTTTAAAATACCAAATCCAAATTTAGACGCATAGTAGTCGGGAGAAAAGATCTCACTCTCGATTGTCCCAGAAGGGAAATCATATTGAAGCCATAAATATCTTACCAAAACCAGGAATACAGCGAATAAAAAAAGCTTTGCAAAACCGGATTCAGTAAAATTCAAAACTCTAATGATGAGAAATACCAGAATAATCGATAAGATAAATATTAACCCTGAGGTGATCTTTAATGATGTTAAAGCTAATTCCCTTTGATGAGATATCTGATCAAATTTAGGTATTAACATTTTCCCAATCAGAGTCTTTTGTAACCCATAAAGATCGATTTCATTATTTTCGGCAAGTCTCGTAGAATCAATAAACAAATATCCTGTTATAGTATTTGCCGGCGCAATTTCCACTTCTGCATTAAGCTTATCATTTATCTCACTGGTAAGCCCCACTTTCTGGAAAAATTTATTTCGGATCTCATACTGAATGTCAATTAATCTGGCAGTAAGCGTTACTCCAACAACAATGCCTTCATCAGGTTCCCGTACGGGATTATAAACTATAAGATAAGTATAAAAGCCTACTTCCTTGATAACGGATAATTTCTGGCCCTTTAATGACTTTTGTAATAATACATAATCGGGTTTTAACTGCCGTCCCCTGTATGAAATTAATTCTAACCTGGAATTGTAAATTTCGATATGATATCCCGATGGTAAACTGCGAGTTAAAACTTCATCAAAGATCTTTTTAGAATCATTGCGGGTGAGATTTTCTCTTAAAGATTTATTCCAGGATATCTCATCAGACAGTTTTTCCAGATTCTGTTGATAGGAGTTAAACAGCATCTCGACAGTCTGTATTTGATACTCTGTTTTTTCCTGATAGATAGTTTCCCAGTCATCATCTACTTTACTTTCCAGAAACGATGAGACAATATTAATTATTACTATCCATACTAAAACAACAAATGAGATAATTACAAGGATCTTAGAACGCCTGTCAAATAAGGATTCTATTTTTTGAAGTGAAGAGTTTAGCACTCCTGTATACTCCTAATTAATGTTTACCTGGTCTATTAGCCACTTACTATCCCGGTACTTTAAAGAAACTGATAATTTCAGTTTACGTTTTCCCATACCTACATTATAATTACACGAGCCAAGAACAAATGCATATTTTGATTTACGGTGAGAAGTTGAATAAGAAAAGGCATACGGCTTAAAGTAATCCATAAAATCCAGGATTATAAGTTCAGCCTGATCTGAGCTGTAATATCCCCTGTCTTTACTGATGATATTAAGATATACCTGTGAATCGAAGTAAAGATTAATAAAATTAATATTTCTATTGTTAAAACCTTTTAGAATATCTTCAAAGGATTTTTTACACAGAAAGTATTTTATCCGTACTTTTTCATCCTTATATTTTTTATCCTGCCACCAATCATCATTTTGAGCGTGAAGATTTCCGTAAGAGGTAAAAACAAAGAAAAATAATAAAATAAACCTAGAATACACTAAAGTACCCCCAAACTTAGAATTTTGCTTTAAATTAAATAAATTACGGTGATAAATCAATTTATATAAGGTAGTTTTGATTAATTTATTCCCAGATAGGGGCATTGCGTTCCGCTTCCGCGGAACATACCTGCGCAACAGGTATCCTTGCCTTCGGCAAGGGCAATGCCCCTCACTAAATTTTACATTGAATAAAAACCTATAAAGCTGTATGTTTGTTGTTTCTTTTAAATGCCGGGATAGCTCAGCTGGTTAGAGCGTCGGAATCATAATCCGTAGGTCGGGGGTTCAAGTCCCTCTCCCGGTACTATTTTCCT
>JAEYVS010000093.1 GCA_023429265.1 Bacteroidota bacterium
CAGCCAATAGTAGTAGCCATCGTCCTGAGTGATATCCTGGGAATAAAGTCCTGCACCGGGAAGTATTGTGGCTGTTACAAATATGATGTTAATTAATAACTTACGCATATTGGGATGTTTAATTTCGGGATAATATAAAATTACGTTAAAAAATGAGGTTAGTTACGCGATAGCGGTAACTATGATTGCAACAAAAATAGGGCCGTATGGGTTCGGGATCATTCTTCGGTTTATTCTTCGTCTTCGAAGACTTCAACGGTTCCTGACGCAAATACCTCACCGTCTTCATATTCAAAATCAACTTTATAAAAACCGGGTGAATAGATTGGAAGGCTGATAGTAAACTCGGGCCAATCTTTGTCAACATTGTTTGTATACCTGTCCTGTAGGTATATCGAACCTTCGTGAACTTTGTAAATTGTAGTTCTTATCTTCTCCGCATCAATTGCACTGTGCAAAGTAACTTTGGCATATATGGGTATGAGCAGTACACCCGTTTCAGTAAAGGTATCCATTTCATTGAAATCCGGACCTTCGCTTTGACCAAATGTTACAACTCCGGAATGATATTTACTCTCGGATTCATACTGCTGCCTGATATCTCTTTCAATGAATTCAGTCCTAATGTCTCTGAAAACATCCCTGAAAAAACTACAGGAAAGTAAGATTAATGAGAAAAAAAATAAGATTATGAGAAACGTCCGGTTCAATATTCCTTAAGTAAATTAATTTTCTAAATGTAGATAATATGATTAATAAATGGAATGAAATTGAATCATTGGTAATGTGATGATGATGGTAACTATGAGAAAAGACTTTGCAAATAGTGAGATGGTGCTCTAATGATTTATGCTGAAATATGACTTGACAATAACCGTAATTATTACTATATTAATAGCTGTATAACGCATTTACTACCTCGTTTATCCGGCAGCGTTCTTTGACATATAATCGTTTAATGAATAACTCTTGAGAGAGGTAAAATCTTTAAATCCTGTTTTTACAAAATTGATGAAAAAAATTCAAAACAAACAGCGTATGGGAAAGTGCTGTAAAAACAAACCACATTTTCCGATGGAAAACTAATTTTTACTAAACAACTGTAAAATCACTAAGAATCAAATTCAGTGATTTTTGCTAATCAACTTGATGAATTTTACAAACTTTAAAAACCTGAACAACTAAACTTAGTCTTCCATCTCCCAGATCTTCTTGCCGGTTTCCCAGTCAAAGCAGATAATTCCTTTACCCGAATATTTAAAGATGAACATATTGTCACCGCGCTCACCTTTCAAGTGACTTCTAAGGAAAAACATCCTGCCGAAGGTATTTTCCTCTTCATCCAGTTTTAATTCCTCGAATAACTCTCCATCTTTGGTTGATTTGGTCCATTTTATGTTGCCTTCTGAGTCGATAAGTGATAATAATCTTTCCGCCTTTTTGCCCAGCTGATCCTGGTAAATGATTACTGCTCCTTCATCATCAAAATAAAGCATTTCCCCTTCGAGGTATACTGTGCCCGGGGTTATGGGTTCTGCGGTTGAGTTGTAATGACGCAATATGTAACTTGCATCGTCAAGCATGCTTTCCGGTATGTGAGAACCGAATACCTTTCCTGCCGGTCCCGTAATCCTGTATAATACTTTTCGTTCGCTGATACCTTCTTCACTTATTAATGAAAAAATAGAAGCATCGCCGGACATTATCCCTTCCGTGTATTGATTATAGTCGGAAGTATTTTTAAAGATGGTATCTTTTCCTACTAAATAAACCTGGTCGAGCCCGTCCTTTGTTTTAATGTTCAGTCTTGCGGGCTTATCTTCATATCGCAGCTCTGATATCCCTGCGCTGAATCTCGGATGCTTTGAAATGAATCCTTTTGTATCCATTACAGGGTCGCCGCTGGCTGCGTCATACACATTTATCATTGGCTCATTGTCACGGAAATTTCCGCTTACTATCCACACATTCCCGTCCACTGAAAACATTTTCGGTGTAGGAGGCGGACCATCAAAGTCAGTTGTGAATTTATGTATTACGTTTTGTGTCTCAGGGTCTATAATGAATGTCTCTGTCCGGCAAAATAAGCATTCGGAACTTACCGAATGACTTCCCGGAGTGCTTGTTTCGGAAATGTATTGAAAGGATGGGTTAGTCTGCACCCATAGATAGCCTTTTCCATCTTTACCTTCCGCGTAAGTGAGATCGAGGAGGTCGCCGCTAATATCATTTGGGAAAAGCATCGGCCATACAAAAAAATACACAACTGCAATCAGCACTGCCACAACACCTAATCCCATGAATCCCGTAAAGCACCCTATTCTTCCGCAGCCGGACTTTGGGGTGGTACCTGAACCTCTTGTTCCGGATGATGACGGGATGTATGGTCTCGGAGTTGTGGCATTTACATTATAGATATTACTCATATAAGGATGTTAATTTGAGTAAAATTAAGCAAAATCCCATAAGATTCAAAAGAAATAAAAATAAAAATGTTTGAATTTTTTTAACTTATGACATAATGAACAGTAAATACAATATTAATCCCAGGGTGCTGACTATTTTGTGATACATACTCCCCTTCTTTCCGAATGGAAGTATCAGCATCATTCCAAGTGAAAAGCCTGCGAAGGTGAATCCCATCGATTCCATATCGGTGAAAAACATTACAAAAATGAGAACCAGAATTAGGAGTGTATAGATTAGTTGGTGAATATTCTTTGAAACGGGACGTTTACCGAAATTTAATGCCCAGCCGATATAGTAATTTATGATATACAATATAAGTCCAAAACCCGCAAGAATACTATCCATTGATTTTATTTTAATGGCTTATTCCACTTATTTTTAAATGCCAGGTCTTCAGGTGATTTCCTCTGCCCGGACTTCCAGTCGATAGTTCTGCGTTTTTCATCTTTCTCTTTGTATCCCATTCGGAATATCGCCGCCATCTCGTAGTTTTCAGGAATATGTAGCAAACGGGATATCTGATTCCATTTGTCCGGAAATTCTCCCGGTGTCGAAACAAACTGCATTCCCATCCCGATGTCAGTTGTCGTCAGCCAAAGATTTTGTATAACTGCTCCCATAGAGATGGTAGAGTAAAAGCCCGATAATTCGCCGGGTTTATATTCTTCTTTATTTAGTAATATTACAAAGAGAAGCGGTGATGATGATATCAGCTCTTCTTCATCTTTACCCAGTATTTTTGGAATTTTTAGTTTTGCGAGTACCTTTCCGCCTTTCTCACTCATAATTTGCTTCGCAAAGGGCTTAAGAATAGCAGGTATGTGGTCGATGTGAATGCCATCTCCGGATTCTTTTGTTTCTTCTTCGCTCAGCCGGAAATATTTCTCATACTGTTTCCAGAATTTACCTTCATCCATCAGCTTTATCATCGACTCCCCGGCTATCTTTCCTATTCTGCCTATGACTTCTTCATCATCAATAATAATAAAACGCCAGGGTTGGGAATTGAAATGGCTCGGCGCATAAGATGCCATCCGGATCAAGAGCTCGATATGCTCCGGAGAAACCTTCTTATCAGCAAACCTGGAGTTAGTGGTTCTTCTGTTTAGTATAGCGTCTTGTAATTCCATATATCAAATCTTTATAACCGCAAAGGGCGCAAAGAGCGCTAAGGTCTATAATCCATTGACTACTCTTTTTATGCCATCCTTAATTTGAATAGTATTAAAGTTAATCAATAATCCAAGTTTGCATTTAGTTAACTTAAGATATGTTAGTACTTGAGCTAAGTGAAGTTTAGAGAGAGCTTCTACGGTTTTTACTTCAACTATAACTTTCTCTTCAACAATCAAATCCAACCGATACCCACAGTCAACAAACACATTTTTATATTTTAAAGGGAGCGCTTTTTGTTTCTCTACTTTAAAACCATATGTAATTAACTCAAAAAACAAACATTCTTCATAGGCTGATTCTAATAATCCGGGACCTAATTCCTTATGGACACTGTAAGCGAATTTACAACAATCTTTGCTATATCATTCTCGTTCATAATTGTTTAGCGGCCTTTGCGCTCTTTGCGGTTAAAATATATTTTAAAAATTAATAATTAATTCGATAGTGTCCGGTCAGGAGCCATTCATCCAGCACATCCTCCTCAGCCACATATCCGGGATCAGGAAAATTATGTATTATGTACACTCTGCCGTCCACGATCTTATCAGAAACTATGCCAATATGATCGTTTACTCCATCCTGGTTGAGGTCCCAGACTACTATGTCTCCCGGCTGATAATCCGAATGGCTATCTGAAACTGGCAGTTCCTCCCAGTACTTCCCGAACCAAACCTCGAGGTTAGGTACTCTCCTGTGGTCTATATTTGAATCCGGTTTCTTTGCTCCCCACCTTTTCATTGGGTAGTCAGACCAGGAATTTTTGACATCTTTGTTGATCTCTTCCTGGAGGTCATTAATACCGCCATATCTGAGAGCTCTTACTATTACATCTGTACATACTCCTATATTCGGATCGATGTCTCCACCGGGGAAGACCTTGCTTCCAACATATTCTCCATCTTCGTTGTACTCGGTTGTATAGTACGCCATGCTCATATCATATTCCGCTTTCTGCTCCAATACTTTCTTTGCGCCTTCGAGGATTTTCTTTTGACCCGGTGTAAGATCACCTGTATATGTACTGTTAATCTCCTGCTTGAGCGAATCCTTATGAACTTTTACTTCATTATCATTACTCTTTTCTCCACATGCAAAAAATGCGGAAAGAATTAATGCAAATAGTATATTCATTGTTATTTTCATTATTTGAAAGATAATAAAGGAAAGTTAATCCTTATAGCTAAGGATTAAAATGAAGAAATGAGATGTGTTTGGAAATTAACCCTTTACTCTATAATGTCCAACCATCTTTTCAATGTTTAACACATCGTCCTCGGATGTATGCCCGACATCAGGGCTATTATGTATTACGTATGGCTTTAATCCTGCAATCAGTCTATTGGAAATTATCCCAATGTGATCGCCTGCTCCGTCATCGTCCAGGTCCCAGATAACCACATCCCCGGGTTGAAAATCCGAAAATCCCAGATTGATCCAGTTATGTGAAAACCATACGTGCTGGTTAGGTACCCTCCTGTGATCGATATTCCTGTCTGCATAGGATGTACCCCATCTATTCAGCGGATAGATGGAAGAGTTGTGTTTTATGTGATTATGAATTTCTTTTTGAAGATCGACAATGCCTGCATATCTCAAAGCCCTGACGGTCACGTCTGTGCAGACACCAAGGGCAGGGTCGATATCTCCATTAGGATAAACTTCACCACCCAGGTACCCAACACCGTGAAGATAAGAGACAGGATGATATGCCATTGTAGTATCATATGTTGCTTTCTGCTGGAGAACCTGCTTTGCTCCGTTCAGAACCATCATTTGCTGATCTGTGAGAGGTCCGGAGTAATAGCTCTCGAAGTATGGTTCTTCGTGAACAAACTGAAGTATGACATCATCATTCGCAACCGGTTGAATTGATCTGTCAACTTCCATTGAATTACACGAAAATAAGAATAACGCTAATAATACAAGTCCTAATCCAAATATTGTCGTAATTGTTTTCATTATTGAAATTTCAAATTATTTACATATAAAGTTTAATTATTACAATTATTATTCCAACTCTCTAAGACTTTTATATTGTTAATATTTAGTAAATTATTTTATCCTTTGCTTCAATTCGTTCTAAGAAATTTCCCATCCAGTCTCGTTATTGCCTCATATAAATATTAAGCAGATTCTTGATTGTAGTAATTCTCTTGAGTAATTTTACCCTATGGAAGGTCCTTCACTAATATTATTAAAAGAAGAGTTATCGGATTTCATCGGTAATCGTATTTCGGGAGTAGGAGGAAATACCTTAAAGATAGAAAAGGAGCGTCTCAAAAATAAAGTTATCCGGGACATCAGAACCTGGGGTAAGCACCTCATCTTTGAATTCGATAAATTTTCCCTAAGAATCCATTTCCTTATGTATGGCAGCTACCGCATTAATGAAAGAAAGCCCGGTAAAAAAGCGCGCCTTTGCTTTAAAACAAGATCAGGTGAATTGAACTTTTACAATTGCTCAGTTAAATTCATCGAGGAGCCTTTGAATGAAGCATACGACTGGAAGGCTGACCTGATGGGTGATGAATGGGATGAAGAGCTGGCAATTAAACGGGTGAAGGAATATCCTGAGGAAGAGATCGGGGATGTGCTTCTGGATCAGGATATTTTTGCGGGGCTCGGTAATATAATGAAGTGCGAAACTCTTTATAATGTAAGCATTCATCCCGAAACAAAAGTAAAAAAGCTTTCTGACAAAGAGATAAAAAATTTAGTTTCAGAAGCCCGTGCTTATGCGTTTGAATTTTACGGATGGAAAAGAATATTTGAACTGCGTAAGCACTGGAAGATTTATAAACAGAAAACCTGTCAGGACACCGGCGAGAAAGTAACTCTAAAGAAAACAGGAAAAAAGAACCGCCGGAGCTTCATATGTGAAGCGAAGCAGAAAAAGAAATAATTTACTTTTGTTATTTGCTCAATTGGATATATTATTTATATTTCATTAGTTCTTCAAAATTAAACCAAAAGAAAATGACAAGAATCATTTTTGTAGTTTCTTTAATGCTGTTTTCCATTAATGCCCATACGCAGGAAAACACTTTAATTTTGGAGAAAGATATTTATGAGGTAAATGAAAGCTCCGGGGAAAAGCTTTTATTACAGCCAATTAGTTTGAAAGACAGGATTCAGGTTAATCAGCCTGCGCGAACCTTCATTGCCTTTGTTGGAGCAGGTATATCGGCTCCCATCATAGAAAATGACTTTAGTGATGATTTTTCCGTTGGGCTCAATGTCCACGGAGGAGCAGGGTACCGGCTGAGCGAAACCCAGACTTTGCGCTTTGGGATTCAGTACAATAACTTTCCCGGTCCCGGTTCTTCATCACTCGCAATAACCTCCATAAGGGGTGATCTTATGTTCGGGAGAATTACGGGAGCCTCGACTAACATCTACGGTTACGGTGGAATGGGAGTATATCTCCTGGATATTGCAGGATTCTCGGAGACTAATTTTGGCTTCGCGGGTGGTATAGGCCTTACCTTCAATATTTCTTCCACGGGATCTACTCTGGGATATGTTGAAACAGGTCTCGATTACAATGTAAATGACGGCTCGGCAAAAGGTTTTATTCCCATTAAAGCCGGAATACTGATCATACCATAGTAAAACGTTATGCTATAGTAAACGAAAAAGCCGGGCAATACAACCCGGCTTTTTAAATTCAAGTGTTACGTCAAGCCTACTTCATTAATACCATTTTCTTAGTTTCGACGAAGTCACCTGCTGTGATCGTATAGAAATAAATTCCTGATGTCAAAGCTGAAGCATCAAAGTCTGCCTGATATGAACCCGGAGTCATATCCTGATTCACAAGGTCTGCCACCTGCTGTCCCAAGGAATTATAAACTTTAACAGAAACAAATCCAGCCCTCACTATGTCAAAATTGATCTTAGTTGAAGGATTAAATGGGTTTGGATAGTTTTGAGAAAGAGAGTATCTGTCCGGTAGAGGTGAGGATAGAAAATTTATCGAAGATGCATAATCAAGTATGTAAATTCTACCCCCCGAACCAATAGCATATATATAATATGCCCCGGATAATGGGTTGTCAAAAGGCGCAACAAGCAATGCTTCCATGTCATTAAATTGAGCGCCGGCTATAGTAGTATCAATTGTCCAATCCTGACCATGATTTGTAGAAACATAAATGCCCGGTCCTTGTCTTGTGAACCAAAATACTTCTTTTACACCTGTTGCTCCGGTAATATTTCCTGTTCCCGGTGCCGATTGGATTTGCCAGTTTTCTCCAATATTTGTTGACAACATTAATTGTGCTCCTCCCGCAATTCCATATCCGAAAGAAGTATTAAACCATAAAGCGTAACTATTAACATCGGGTGTTGGTGTAAATGTCCAAGAAGTACCCCAATTTGTTGTTTTATATATTCTACTGTTATTAGTTCCAAAGAAATATTCCCCTAAAATACCTGTTGCATAAATTGAATTATTCCAGCCGGCTTCACTTCCATTCTGAGGTAAGTACATACCTGCTGAGTCCCAGGTTGATCCGTTGTTAGTAGTTTTCCAGAGTGACCATCTTCCACTGACGGGGTCACCCTGCATAAAACCATTCTGCCCAAATTCATTCATACTTATAACATTAATAAATCCCCCGGCTTGGAAAAATACCTCAACCCAATTAGCACCGCCATTTGACGTTTTATAAACATACGCGCCCGTACTGTTTGAACCTGTCACAAGCGCAGTGTTATTATCGATACATGCCACATTGTAGAGATCAAGTCCCGAAAAAAGACTTGAACCTGCATTTACCCATGTAACACCCCAATCGGTGGTTTTTAGTACAGTGCCCGCTGCTCCGCAAACCCAGATTCTTCCTCCTAGAGTACCTGACATTGAATATAGATCCGCAGTAGTTCCGGATGTTTGCTGTACCCATTGAGCATTTAAATTTGAATTAAATAGTGTAAGTAATAGTAGTAAAGTAAATAAGGTTTTCATTTCTACCTCGTTTTAGAGTTGTAAATGGTATTTTAAGGGGGAGCCAATACTAATATATGAAGTTTCTTTTTTATTGTAAAGTATTTTATCAATAAAAAAACCGGGAAGCTTCTTCAGCTACCCGGCGTATAAAACAAACTAATAGTAGGCTAATACTATTTATTAATATATTACTTCATTAATACCATTTTCTTTGTTTCAACGAAGTCACCTGCTTTGATCGTGTAGAAATAAATTCCTGATGTCAAAGCGGAAGCATCGAAGTCTGCCTGGTATGAACCCGGAGTCATATCCTGATTAACAAGGTCTGCTACCTGCTGTCCCAAGGAATTATAAACTTTAACAGAAACAAATCCAGCCCTTACTATGTCAAAATTGATCTTAGTAGAAGGGTTGAATGGATTTGGATAGTTTTGAGAAAGAGAGTATCTGTCCGGGACATTGGATGAGATGTTGTTTACACTTACCACTCCATCATTTGTATAAATTAAACCGGTAGTTCCAACAGCCCATAATCTTGTACCTGTTCTGGAGATTGCAATGTCTTGCAGTGCACCTGTTGCGGTAAAATCACTTGCCCATGAGGTACTATTGTTAGTTGTTCTGTAAATTCCTGTTCCCTGAACTACCCATAAGTTTGTTCCATATCCGGCTGCTCCGGAAATATTCCCTGTTCCGCCAATTGTAGTAGTTGTCCAGTTAGTTCCTCCGTTGGAAGTTACTATCCCGGCCGTTCCACCTGATACACCGTTTAATGGTGTATTGAACCATACCGCATAAGTGTTTAGCTGTGGAGAGTTTTGAGCAGTCCAGGATAATCCGGCATTTGCAGAGTAATATATCTTACTATTATTGGTACCAAACCAATAATTTAATCCATTCACGTGAAGTGAGTTATTCCATCCTGCTTCTGCACCTGCCTGAGGGAGATACATTAAAGTTGAATCCCAGGTAGCTCCAAAGTCTAACGTGCGCCAGAGTGACCATCTTCCACCTACAGGGTCACCTTGTATAAAACCACCTCCAACTGCGTTGATTTCAATGACATTGAAAAATCCACCCGGCTGTGTTAAAACATTAGACCAAGTAGCTCCGCCGTTTGTAGTTCTCCATACATTGGTACCAGTCGTTCCGGAACCGGTAACCAGGGCAATACTTTCATCAACTCCAAAGATATTATAAAGGTCGCCGCTTACGGGAGCTGCACCTACGCTTGTCCAGTCCATTCCGCCATTTGTAGTTCTTAAGACTACTCCACCAGCGGCGCATGCCCAAACTACGTCATCGCTAACTGCGGAAACTGAGTAAATACTTTGAGTTGTACCTGATGTCTGAGTGGTCCATTGCGCATTGGCTGCTCCAAATGCAAATAGAACCATCAAGACTGTTGTAATTAAAGTCTTCATTTTTCCCTTTGTTTTAATTGTTAATTGTAAATAGAATAAACTAATTTCTGTTTATGTTGTAAAAATCTTTCTTTCCAGAGTTTTATATGCAAATCTCTTTCCAATTAAATAAACCGCGATATAATTGTAAATTTGCGATTATTAAGTTTGAAATACTAAACTTGTATCACAATAAAGACACTTAGGGGACAATTATGCCACCCTTACATCTATTGCTCCTTAATATGAAAGTTCATATTTTTAAGTATTCGAATTCATAAATGAAATTAAATCTTATACTAATATTCCTTTTCGCCGCAGGTATCACTTTTGCGCAAACATCGGGAAAGAGTCTTACTTATAAAGGAAAGAATTTTGTATC
>JAEYVS010000110.1 GCA_023429265.1 Bacteroidota bacterium
TGGACGTCACCAACTCTACAAAAAAGTACAGAGTCGGTGACGTTATAAAATTTAAAGTTGATTATCTTGGAGCGCTTGGTATATTAAACTCCAATTATATAGAAAAGATTGTAGAGTAATTACTTTCCCTCTTCTTCCGGTTTAAACTCCAGAGAAACAGAATTTATGCAGTACCTCTTGCCTGTGGGAGGAGGTCCGTCATCGAATACGTGACCAAGATGTGAACCGCATTTTCCGCAGGTTACTTCAGTCCTTATCATTCCGTGTGATCGGTCTTCAGAAAGCACGATGCTTCCCTCAGTGACCGGCTCAAAAAAGCTCGGCCATCCGCATCCTGATTCAAATTTTGCAGTCGAATAGAAGACAGGATTATTGCACGCATTACAGGTGAATAAACCTGCGTCCTTAAAATCATTATACTTTCCTGTGAATGGACGTTCGGTTCCCTTTTCCCGTAAGACGCGGTACTCCTCGTCCGTAAGCTCTTTCTTCCATTCTTCTTCGGATTTTATTACTTTGTTATTTATATTTTTTTCGTCCATATTTTCTGAGGTTTGATTGCCCGAATCGGATGAATCGGAGACTAAAGTTATGTTTCCGGTAATGCCGCTTTTGACGTTATCTTCCAATGCCCGGCATTCATCACCCGAAAACAGTGTATTCCTGAATGAGAATACAAAAACTCCAATTACTAATAATCCAATAATTAATACCGGTTTTAGTTTCATTGCTGTGTCTTACTTTCATTCGGTAAAACAGCTATGCAGGGAGTTTAGTTTCTTATAAATTAAATATATTTATATATGATTGAAATGTTAATGGGATAAATTTATATTACTGGATATTTGATTAATAATGGATTATGCAGATATTGAAGTAAGGGAGTTTAACCCTGAAACAAATTCCGTTACTGAATTAACAAAGTTACTAAACAGAAGCTATAAGCAGCTTGCTGACCTGGGATTCCGGTATCACGCGACATTCCAGGACGACGAAGTTACACGAGACAGGGTCAAAGATGCTTATTGTTTGATCGGAATTAAAGATGGCAGGATCATTGCCACAATCTCATATTATGAGAAATGCGGAAAAGATTATTGCAGTTGGTATGATAAGAAGGGTGTAGGGCACTTCGGACAGTTTGGGGTATACCCGGCACTACAAAAGAACGGCATTGGCAGCACCTTAATCAGGTTGATCGAAGAATATTCCCTCAATAATGGAGATGATGAACTTGCCCTGGATACGGCTGAAGGCGCAGAACATCTTATTAAGACCTATCAAAAGCGTGGCTACAGGTTCATTGAGTATGTGCAATGGCCCATAACTAACTACAGAAGTGTAGTAATGAGCAAAAAACTAAAATAATATTATATGAGCAATGGAAAAGAGATTACAGCGGTATTAAATCCGGAGGATAAGTTCACTACACGGATAAATGTAGAAGGTCACGAGATCACGGCAGATGAACCCGGATCATCAGGAGGATACAATAAAGGGCCGACACCGTACGGTTTATTAGCGTCCGGTCTCGCTGCCTGTACTGTTATGACAATGCAGATGTACACACAAAGGAAGGGCTGGGAGGTAAAAGAATTCAAAGTTACCGTAACTCACGGCAGGGATTATGCTTCAGACTGCAAAGATTGTGAGGAAGGTAAGGGAGCTCGTATCTATAAGTTTAATTTAACCATTGAAGTAACCGGCGACCTCACGGACGAACAAAAGCTGAAATTGCTCGATATTGCAAACAAATGCCCTGTCCACCGCACTATGGAGTCACAGATCGAAGTTGAAACAAAATTTAAAGACTAAATTAAAACAAATTAATATTGA
Organism: Bacteroidota bacterium; assembly: GCA_023429265.1. Taxonomy (GTDB): domain Bacteria; phylum Bacteroidota; class Ignavibacteria; order Tepidaquicellales; family Tepidaquicellaceae; genus JAEYVS01. Next base: position 1,837 of record JAEYVS010000110.1, read on the forward strand.
CTGAAAGAAAAAAAGTGAGCGCGGGTACTAAGTGGGGAGATGAAGTCGGCTATTCACGTGCCATAAGGGTCGGAAATGTAATTGAGGTGGCAGGTACTACCGCTTTCAAAGAAGGGGAAGTAGTAGGTGTGGGAGATCCTTACTTCCAGGGAATATATATTATCAAAAAGATCCATAGCGCGCTTTCCGAGCTCGGGGGCAGCCTGAATGATGTAATCAGAACGCGGATATTCATTACGGATATTTCTGCCTGGGATGGTGTAGCAAAAGCTCACGGAGAATTTTTTTCCGGAATAAAGCCGGCTTCTACAATGGTGGTTGTGTCCGGGCTTGCACATCCTGATATGCTCGTAGAGATAGAGGCTACAGCTATTTTAGACCAATAAAAAACCCGGCTGAAATTAACCGGGTTTCTATTTAAACTTATTTTAACTGCCCAATAAATTATTCCTTCTTAGGCTCTTTCTTTACGGGAGTATTGTTATTGCTGCTGTTATCCCGCTTAAATTCTCTTCCGCTGTCATAGCTTGGAGGAGGTGTATATGAGTTATTATTTGAGGAATTATTGTTCCTGTTATAAGTCCTTTTTGTCGTTGTTGATTTCTTCTTGGTTCTCTTCTTAGTGTAACTCTTCTTTTTAGAAGTCTTTTTGTTTGTATATTTCTTCTTAGACTTGGTATTCTTTTTGTTTACACTGGTCTTTTTATTCTTTTTATTACTTGTTACAGTCTTTTCAGTTGTATATTTCTTACCGTTCCAGGTAAATGTAGAAAGTCCCTTCTTTTTGGCATCCTTATATGCAGAACCGAAGCTCACATTTTTATAGCTCGCGCTTTCATTGGTAGTCTTCTTGTTGTTGCTTGTGACGTTCTTCTTGTTGTCGGTGTCTTTTACCGTGGTGTAGGTCTTACCGTTGTACTTGAATGTCTTTAAACCTTTCTTCCTTGCTTCTCTGTATGCATTTCCAAAGCCTGAAAGATTACTGTTTGTTTTCTTTTTTACTGTTTTTTTCTTTGTGGACTTCTTTTTCTTCTTTCTGTTTTGTTCTATGCTTTCAGTACCGCTATTGGATGCGTAAGCTGTACTAAAATCAACGACCATACCCCCAAAAAAAGAAAAACAAATCCCCAAAATAAGTGCTCGTATTAACACGCAGCCCTCCTTGTTTGATTAAATTGGTTGACGAAAAATGTATAAACATTAGTTAACGGATAAACTTATTACATATATCCCATAAAAACAATACATTTACTCATTTTTTGGGTTTTTAACCGGCTTTTGCAACTTTGGTGGCTGATTTTGCGTTATTTTATCCTATATTCTTAAAATTTATCCAAATTATGAGAAATTTATTTATCGGGCTCATTTTTGCTCTATTTTCTATAAATAGCTTTTCACAGGGTAATCCTTCAATTCGTTTTGAAGACAAGGTCAGGATCACTGAAGCCTTTAGGATTGCCGAAAAATTCGCTGATGACATATGGAAGGATTGGACTAATACCCCATTTGTAATATTACTTGTTGATAATGATTATGAATTCCTGATTGGACACACACCACTAACGGATGATTTTGCTCCCCTCGGCTATGATGAGATTCTGAAACAGGAAGTATATTACAGGAACCGTACTTTTGATAAAGGACTGCTTGCTACCTTCCCGGCTGTTGATGGCATCCCAACGGTTGTGATAGGTTTACCTGAGAATACGCAGCTAAATTCTGCCGGATGGACCATAACATTACTGCACGAGTATTTTCACCAATACCAGATGACCAGGCCGGATTATTTTTCTTCTGTCGAATCCTTAGATCTCTCCAAAGGTGACCAGACCGGGATGTGGATGCTAAACTTTCCGTTTCCTTACTCATCACAGGAAGCAATCGATCAGGTTTCAAAGGTAAATGCATTATTAAGTAGTCTGATCGTAGATTACGACGAAACTAAATATAATGAGTATATCAATGAACGTGAAAAACTAAAGCAGATTTTCGATGAAGAAAACTACAGGTACTTTTCATTTCAGCTGTGGCAGGAGGGGCTTGCGCGTTACACTGAAATGAAACTTATGGAAAAACTTAATGATGGGTACGAACCTACAAAAGCCTTTCAGAATCTTTCGGACTATCAGCATATGAACGAGATAATTGTATATGCATTTAAGGAGTTACAACAAACTCTTAAAAATGCTAAACTAAACGAATATGAAAGAATTTTGTTGTATTCAATAGGAGCTGGTGAAGGATTATTACTTGATAAAGTGAATCCACAATGGAAGGAAAAATATTTTACGGAAAAATTTTATATTGAGAATTACTATTAAAGTTATATCTTAAGAGAAGGATATGGAAATTCAGGAAACGGACATAAATATCAGTGAGGCTGAAAAACTCAGGAACCTCATAATTGTGGGCGACAGGGTTTTAATAAAGCCAAAGACTGCCGATGAAAAAACAAAGACAGGACTTTATCTTCCGCTTAATGTACAGGAAAAGGAAGAAGTTCGCTCCGGATTCGTAATGAAAGTGGGACCCGGTTATCCCATACCGATTTCTGTTGAAGGAATGGATGAAGAGTGGAAAGGAAGAGAAGATTCTGTGAAGTATATCCCTTTACAGGCAAAAGAAGGTGATATGGCAATATACCTGCATAAAGGAGCTGTAGAAGTTATATTTCGGGATGAAAAATATTTTATCGTATCTCAGCATTCCATACTTATGATTGAGAGATATGACGATGTTTATTAAAATAATTCTTATATTATAATTGAAGTAAGTTTTTAAATCATTACACTAATTATATGACTACGAACATAAATTCAGACACAACGACAAGGGGAATAAGAATTCAGGTATTCCCGGAATTTGTGCCCGAACATTCGGATACGGATAATAACTCTTACTATTTTAAATATAAAATAGTCATTACTAATAATTCTGCTATAGGCGTGACCATAATGTCACGTCACTGGGAAATAATAAATTCCGAAGGCGACGCCGAAGTTGTTGACGGTCCCGGTGTCATCGGAAAGACGCCATACCTCGAGCCCGGCGATGAATTCGAATATGAAAGCTACTGCCCTCTGGACACCAGCTGGGGTACAATGGAAGGTACTTACCAGATGCAGGATGATGAAGGTGATACATTCGATGTGGAAATAGGACGTTTTTACCTCTGTGTTCCGGTTACGGTTTAAAATTATGTACATAGCACTTGGATCATATTCTGACCTACGCGTATAATGAACCTCTTTCAATAATTGCGATACTGACTTTTATTTTTTACCTCTATTCCCTCCTTGAGTTTTATCTCGGAACAAAGTCATTGATGGACCTCAAGGAAATTCCCCCGTTTCAGGGAAACGAACTTCCTTTCGTATCCATCATTATACCCGCCAGGAACGAAGAATCAAAAATTAAAGCCGCTTTGAGCTCGGTCCTCAGGCTGGATTACCCAAATTATGACGTAACTGTAATCAATGACCGCTCTGAAGACAGGACAGGTGAGATACTCGAGGAAATGTCCGGTACAGATCCTAAACTAAAAGTGATACACCTGGATACTTTACCTCCGGGCTGGCTCGGGAAAAACTACGTCCTCGACCTGGGAGCCAGACAGGCAAAAGGAGAGTACCTTTTATTTACCGATGCGGATGTCGTGTATAAACCTGATACCCTGAGACGCGCGATACCTTATGCAAAGGAAAAAGGCATCGATCATCTTTCTATGGCGCCGTCCCACATTTACAGAAAGGTTTTTCTTACTTCCGTCGTGAGCATATTCGAGTTCTTCTTTATGATGAAATTCAAACCCTGGAAAGCGCGTGACCCCAAAAGCAAACGATTCATTGGTATTGGATCTTTTAATATGATGAGCGCGAAGGTTTACAAAGAAACCGGTGGCTTCGAGACCCTGCGTATGCGTCCCGATGATGATATTATGCTTGGTAAGCTTGCAAAGAAATTCAAATTTAAGTCAGATTTCATCTTTGCGCCGGACTTTATGCAGATCGAATGGTATTCCTCTCTGAATGAAATGATAAAAGCTTTCTACAAGAATACTTACTCCGGATTTAATTATAATTTTCTCAACTTCCTTTTTTCTACTATCATGCTGATAGTTGTTTGTTTATTCCCATATGTAAATCTTTTCCTCACAGACGTGATAGGTATGCTTTTCAATATCGGAGTGCTATTTGTAATTTTTTTCATATATTTAATATTATCGAAGGCTAACAGGATAAGTGTCTTGTACTTTTTTACTTACCCTATTGCCTGTACGATTGTAGCTTATCTGATAATAAGAGCCGTCATCCTTACTATTATAAAAGGTGGTATTGACTGGAGAGGTACATTTTATGGTATCGATGAATTAAAAAAGAATAAAAT
>JAEYVS010000106.1 GCA_023429265.1 Bacteroidota bacterium
AAGCATTAATAAGGATTGCTGAAAGCCAGTATTTCATATTAGGTCCTGAAGTTGAAAGGCTCGAGGAGTCTATGAACGAGTACATCGGATGCGCAGCATCGATAGGTGTTTCCTCGGGTACTGACGCTCTTCTGGTAGCACTGATGGGAATTGACATTCAGCCTGGTGATGAGATCATTGTTCCCACGTATTCATTTTTCGCGACAGCCGGGGTAGTAAGCAGATTGAATGCAAAGTCGGTTTTGTGTGATGCAGACCCGGTAACATTTAACATCGACCCTTCAAAAATAGAAAGTCTCATAACGGAAAAAACCAGGGCAATAGTGCCGGTTCATCTATACGGGCAGTGCGCGGATATGGATCCGATAATGGAAATAGCAAAGCGTCATAACCTCAAAGTAATAGAAGACGCGGCACAGGCAATAGGGAGCCAATACAAAGACGGCAGGGATGCCGGTACGATAGGTGATATAGGGTGTTTCTCATTTTTCCCGAGTAAAAACCTGGGATGTTTTGGGGATGGGGGACTGGTGAGCGTGATGGATAAAGAGCTTGGTGAAAGGATAAGGATCCTGAGAGTTCACGGAGGCAAGCCGAAATATTATCATAAGATAATCGGCGGGAATTTCAGAATAGACGCGATACAGGCTGCAGTAATAAATGTAAAACTGCCTCATCTCAACGGCTGGACAGCAGGAAGACAGAAAAACGCGGAGCTATATACAAAGCTATTCGTTGAAGCAGGATTATCTTCAGGCGAGGGTGAGATTGAATTTAGTGAGCAGGAGAAGGTATTACTTCCAAAGGCAGTCTATAAAGACAATAACATTTCGAGATATCATATTTATAATCAATATGTGATAAGGGTTGAGAATAGAGATGACCTGCGAAAGTATTTAACCGAAAAAGAAATCGGTACGGAAATTTATTACCCGGTTCCGTTCCATTTGCAGGAATGTTTTGCGTACCTGGGACATAAGAAGGGTGATTTCCCTGTGTCGGAATTTTGCGCGGACAGTTCAATAGCACTACCTATTTACCCGGAGCTTTCGGAAGAGCAGATAGAATATGTTGTAAGTATAATTAAAGAGTTTTTAAAATAAAGAGTATAAAAAAAATTAATTTATTTAATGAAAAAGGCATTAATCTCAGGAATTACCGGTCAGGATGGAAGTTATCTCGCGGAGATATTAATTGAAAAGGGATATGAAGTTCACGGAATCATACGCAGAAGCAGTTCCTTTAATACTGGCAGATTAGACCATTTATATAATAATCCTGATCTACTGGATAACAGGCTGTTCCTGCATTACGGGGACCTGGTAGATACGAGTAATCTTAACAGGATACTGGAAAAAGTAGCGCCGGATGAAATATATAACCTGGCAGCACAGTCCCACGTTAAAGTATCATTTGAACTGCCTGACTATACCGCGCAGGTGGACGCGCTGGGTACATTGAGATTCCTTGATGCGATGCGTGAGACAGGATTGAAGGAATCAAAATTTTACCAAGCATCGACGAGTGAGCTTTTTGGGAAGGTGCAGGAAGTTCCTCAATCGGAAAAAACTCCATTTTACCCGAGAAGTCCATATGGTGTAGCTAAGATATACGGCTACTGGATCGTGGTAAACTACCGTGAGGCATATAATCTTTTTGCCTGTAATGGGATTCTTTTTAATCACGAATCTCCAAGGAGAGGAGAGACATTTGTAACAAGGAAGATAACAAGAGCTGCCGCGAGGATAAAATGCGGAAAGCAGGAAAAATTATCGGTCGGAAATCTGAACGCGAAAAGAGACTGGGGGTATGCTCCTGAGTACTGCGAAGGGATGTGGCTTATGCTGCAGCAGGAAAAACCGGATGATTTTGTGCTGGCGACAGGCGAGACCCATACTGTAAGGGAATTTGCTGATCTCACATTCAAGCATCTTGAGATGGAGCTGGAGTGGGACGGTGAAGGAGTTAATGAGAAAGGTATAGAGAAGAAGACAGGGAAGGTATTGGTCGAGATAGACCCGGAATATTTTCGTCCAACGGAAGTAGATCTTTTAATAGGAGATCCTTCGAAGGCACGCGAAAAACTTGGCTGGGAGCCAAAAGTCAAATTTGAGGAGCTCGTATCAATAATGACTGCCTCGGATTACGAAAAAGTTTTGAAAAGAGGGTATTAATTTGTATGAAGGAATAAAGCTTGGCATAATAGGGTGTGGAAGATGGGGTTTTAATCACGTACAGACGGCAAGTTCGTTACTCAATCCGGGTAATATAATAATTTGTGACAGTAATACAGGCAATAAAGAAAAATCAGATTCCATTTCTCCGGATATCAAGTTCACTTCAGATATAAATGAGATACTAAATGACAGTGAGATTAATGCTGTTATAATAGCCACCCCTGCTGAGACACATTTTGAGATAGGAAAAAGCTGTCTTGAGAGCGGTAAGCACGTACTGATGGAAAAGCCGATTACGCTATTTTCCAATGAAGCACAAGAGCTCATTGACATTGCAGAGTCACGGAATTTAACTCTGATGGTCGGACATGTGTTATTGTACCATCCGGCGGTTCTAAAGATAAAAGAAATGCTAGAGACCGGTGAACTCGGTAAGCTGCAATACATATACAGCAACAGGGTAAACCTCGGGACAATAAGAAGCGAAGAAAACATTCTGTGGAGCTTTGCTCCTCACGATATCTCTGTCATACAATTTTTAACAGGCAGCAGCCCTGTGGAGACATATGCCAAGGGAGCAACATTTCTCCAGGATAAAATAGAAGATACTACCTTAACATTTTTGAGATATCCGGACAATGTTTCGGCTCATATCTTTGTAAGCTGGCTACACCCGTTTAAAGAACAAAGGCTGGTTGTCATCGGTGATAAAGGCATGGTGGTTTTTGAGGACAGCCTTCCTGCGGAGAAGCTTAAATTTTATAAAAAAGGGTTTCAAAAGGTCGAAGGGGTATTAGAGAAATTTGATTTTGATTATGAAGTAGTAGAATTCGCGAATAAAATGCCGTTAGAGGAAGAGCAAAAACATTTTTTTGATTGTGTAATTAATAATAAGACCCCTCTTACCGATGGTAAGCACGCGCTGGAGGTGTTAAAAATTTTAGAAGAATCTCAAAAGAAATTATGATATGAGCGAAAAGAATTTTTACGTGAATGAATACGCAGTAATAGATGAGGGAGTTGAAATAGGAGAAGGCACAAAGATATGGCATTTTTCTCACGTACAGAAAGGCGCTAAAATAGGAAAGTCCTGTTCTCTCGGGCAAAATGTAAATGTGGGGAATAACGTTACAATCGGTAATTTTGTAAAGATCCAGAATAATGTATCGGTATATGAAGGAGTAACTCTGGAAGATTATGTGTTTTGCGGACCTTCAATGGTCTTTACAAACATCATTAATCCACGAAGTAAATATCCCCAGGTGGGAGCGGAGTTTTATTTGAAAACTCTTGTAAAAGAAGGGGCATCTTTGGGCGCAAACAGTACCATAGTATGTGGGAATACCATTGGAAGATTTGCCTTTATTGGAGCGGGCGCGGTGGTAACAAAGGATGTACCTGATTTCGCGCTTTTGGTGGGTAATCCCGGGAAAATCGTTGGATGGGTGAGCGAAGCAGGTAAAAAGCTCAAATTTAATGATGAAGGGGTAGATACCTGTAAAATATCCGGCAAAACTTACAAGCTTGTAGGCCAAAAGGTTGTTGAGGTAAGTAGTTGATTATAAGCAATATAGGGTTACATATTTTAAGGTCGGTCTGCAACGAGATAATAAAAATTAGTTTTTTTACTATATATCAAAGAATTATTAAGTAAGGATATTTAGTTTGTATTTTTAAATTTTTTGCTTTAAGTTTAGGGAGTTATTGATTAACTATTTGTGATGATTAGGATTTGCATAGACTTGTTTAAGATGTTTCTCAGGTTAGGGGTTTAAAACTTGTTAATTAACTAGCTTTCAAGTATTTCTTTGGATATATTAAAAACGAGTATCAGGGTCAATAAATTTGTCACGGGAAATATTTTTCATATTTTCTTGTGGCATTTTTTTTTGTAAAGATATAGTATGATAACTCGGAGAGGAATTTGAAAGACGGAATAACAGAGCAAACTGGCTAATTTTTTAAAAAATGATGTAAGCCAATTGGCGGAGCCATATCTAAAGGTAACATAAAGGAAAGAATGAAATTTCTAGTAACAGGGGGCGCAGGTTTTATTGGTTCGAACATTGTAGAAGAACTCCTTAAAAGAGGGGATGAAGTAAGTGTGATAGATAACTTTTCCACCGGGAAAAGAGAAAACTTATTTCCTTTTGAGAAAGACATAACATTAATTGAAGGGGACATAAGGAGTTATCACATTGTACAGGAAGCTGTAAAAAACGTTGATGTTATACTACATCAAGCTGCTTTACCATCTGTTCCGCGTTCCATAAAGGATCCAATTACAACGAGCGAAGTAAACATAGGCGGTACATTAAATTTATTGGAAGCGGCAATTAAAGCGGATGTGAAAAGATTTGTGTATGCTTCATCATCCTCTGTTTATGGTGACAGCCCCACACTCCCAAAAGTTGAGACAATGATGACCAATCCAATGTCTCCATACGCTGTGACTAAATTGTCTGGAGAGAAGTACTGCGATGTTTTTAGCAGGATATATGGAATAGAAACAGTTTGTCTTAGGTATTTTAATGTTTTTGGACCGAGACAAGATCCGGGTTCACAGTATTCGGCTGTAATACCTAAATTCATCAGATTAATGCTAAACGATAGGAACCCTGTGATCTACGGTGACGGCACCCAATCAAGGGATTTCACATACATAGCCAATGTAGTGAAGGCTAATATCCTTGCAGCAACAAAGGAGATTGATAAGAGTTTAACGGTAAATTGCGCGTGTAATAACCAGATAGACTTAGTAACATTGGTCAGTAAGCTAAATACAATTTTAGGGAAATCAATAGAACCTTACTTTGAAAATCCACGTCCCGGGGAGGTAAAACATTCATTTGCTGATATTAATTTAGCAAAGGAGAAATTAGGTTATAAAATAGAGGTTGGATTTGACGAAGGGCTGGAACGGACAATAAATAGTCCCATAAACTCAACAAATACCATTAAGCCAATTGTATAGAAATTATTATTTGTTTAAATTCTGAAAATCGAATTATTTAAAGATGAGATCATTTAATTATAAAATATTAGGTTTATTGTTTGGGATGTTGTTCGCCGGTATTGCCAATGGGCAGGATAGCAGTGATATAAGGATTGGATTTGATGAAATAACCAGAACCGGAGCAAACTATTATAATTATGCTGATAAGAATAAAGTAAACATTGAGGTAAGTTTATGGGGTTACATAAAGAACCCCGGCCGTTATTTGGTCCCTCAAGGTACAACAGTAATTGATTTGATCACCTTAGGAGGAGGTCCTTCCGTAGAGGCATTATTAAATGACATTCGCCTTGTAAGGTTAAAAAATGACACATTAAACATCTCGCGGGATCAGATTATAAATATTGATTATAATGATTTTCTTTGGGAAGAGCAGATAAGCCCCGGGATTAAAAAGAATCCTATTTTGCTTCCAGGAGACATGATAATGATACCAGGCGAGCCAAGGTATTTTTTTCGTGAGAATTTGGGAATAATATTGTCAGTGGGATCGTTTTTATTAACAACGGCTGTTCTAGTTATAAATATTGTAAATAATTAGTAATGCAGGATAAGGATTTACTAAATTTTAGTGAGTTTAAGAGCAACGGTGAACCTATAGGTAAGATTAAAGTTCAAAGAGATCTATTGAGTGAATATCTCAGTATTTTACGGGCAAACATTGTTCCAATAATATTGATATTGCTTGTTAGTGTAGTAGTCACATTTCTTTTCCTAAGAAAGTCCATCAACGTATATAGGTCAACTACGGTAATGCAAGTAGAACCTCCCCATGGTAATATTTTACAATCTAGTTTTTCCCAGGTGGAAAATTCGAAAGATGAAAGATATATTGCTAATCAGATAGAGGTGCTCAAAAGTTATAAGATACGTGATGCAGTTGCAGGAGCACTTTTAGATTCTCTGGATCATAGAGAAGATCTTCAGTACTTTAATTTGCTTGTTAGCCGAAGTGAAAATAACGAAGTAAACATTGTTTCACGGGAATCTCTCCGGAAAGGCATTTTGAATTATGTATCTATTACACAGAAAAAAGGCCTTGATGCAGTGGACATTGCTACGGAGGGTCCGTATTTCAATGAAGCTCAATTGGTATCTAATACCTATGCTAACGTTTATTTAAATTATAATCTTGAGTTAAGCCGCCAGGATATACAGAATGTAAAGAATTATTTAAACTCAGAGAAAGAGAATAAGCTAAATGAATTAAATGCAGCTGAAAGCGAGCTGGAAAGCTTTCAGAAAGAAACCGGTATTATTGCATTGGACGAGCAAACTTCCAATCTTGTTAACACAATATCTGATTACGACGTTGAAAAAAATGCTGCACAAATTGAATTAAAAGCAAATCAACAAAGGATTAATACGCTAAGTGATGAGTTTGGAAGCATAGACACCAATTTCAGCAGATTTATAGATACTAAGTTGAATCAAAGCCTATTTGATCAAATCCTTGGTCAGATTGCTCAAATAGAAATAAAGAGAGATCTCGATCTATCGAGCGTAAGTGAGCCCAGTGTTAGACAAAGGATTAATGATGATGCGTCAAAAAAAATTGCCGCATTGGAAACACAACTAAATGAGCAGGTAGAAATTTTTAAGAGAGGGCTTTCAGCAGAAACACCTGAAGAAAGTAAAGATCTTTATAGTAAACTTGTAGATGTTAAAATAAATTCAAAAGTATTAAACTCCCGTCTCAATTCAATTGGTGGAATTTTAAACTTTTATGAAGGCAAGTTTGCTCAGCTTCCTTCTCAAAGCATAGAACTTGCAAAACTTCAACGAACCAGAAATTCCACTGAAAAACTATTTTTAATACTTGAAGAGAAATACCAGGAGGCAACAATTAACGAACGTTCCCGCCTTGGCAATGTTTCTATACTTGACCCTGGTTACGATAATTATGGTCCTGTATCTCCGGACAGACCCCGCATAATGCTTTTTGGCGTGATAATTGGATTAATTCTGGGTGTCGCTTTTGCATTCTTAAGAAATTATTTTGACAAAACAATAAAATCTCCGGATGAGATCGAAAATAAAGGTGGAAGCTTATTATCCTGGATCCCTAACATAGAAAACATGGGTACAAATACAGGGGTTGAGTCTGAATTTGTTGTATTTCTTCGTCCAACATCAGCAGTGTCTGAATCTTTTAAGGCATTAAGGACAAGGATACAGTTTTCAAAGTTACAATCGAGACCAATTCAAACAATTTTGATCACAAGCTCCATACCATCAGAAGGAAAAACGCTTGTTTCTGTAAATTTAGCTGGCAGCTTTGCTCAGGCAGGAAAGAAGGTTTTACTCTTAGATTGTGACTTAAGGAAACCTAAAGTCCATACTTTTTTTAAAGAAGAAAGATATCCAGGTGTAAGCGATTATCTTTTTAACAACGTAGAGTTTAAAGATATTGTAAGAGAAACCGGTTTGGAAAATTTGCAATTTATCACCAGTGGGACCATACCTCCTAACCCATCAGAACTTTTAGGCAGTATTCAAATGAAGAAATTTCTCGATTTCCTGAAAGAAAAATATGATTACATAATTATTGATTCGCCACCTCTTATTACAGTTACAGATTCTGAAATTCTATTTAATATTACAGATGGGGCGGTCTTAATTGCTCAGGCCAATAAAACTCCAACTGAAACATTCTGGAAAACGTATCAAACACTTTATAATAAAAATCCTCACAACCTCCTTGGTTGTGTCTTGAACAACTTTAGTTATAAGAGTTCATATGGTTATTATTATAATTACTATTACTACTATTCCCGCCCGGAAGAAAATGCCAAGAAGTAATAATTCCATTTATGTAATTGCTGAAATTGCCCAGGCTCATGATGGTAGTCTGGGGATGGCACATTCATATATTGATGCAGCTGCAAAAGCAGGTGCTGATGCGGTTAAGTTTCAAACTCATATTGCTTCTGCAGAAAGTACTTTAGCAGAACCATGGCGTATCAAATTCAGCAAGCAGGATAACTCAAGATATGAATATTGGAAAAGAATGGAATTCTCAAAGGAACAATGGACCGGTTTAAAGTTACATTGTGAGGAGCAAAGAGTAGATTTCATTAGCTCTCCTTTTTCAGTAGAAGCATTTAATATGCTTTCCGAAATTGGAGTGAATTATTGGAAAGTGGCTTCAGGGGAGGCAAATAATACTATTCTATTTGAAAAAATATCCCAAAGTGGTCTACCTGTATTTTTGTCGACTGGTATGAGTCCACTATCTGAAATTGACAAAGCAGTGGATATATTAAAAAAAGGTACTAATGACATAACTGTAATGCAGTGTACATCTATGTATCCGACTCCTCCCGAAAAAACCGGTCTTAATATGATAGAGTTCTTTAAAGAGAGATATAATTGTAAAGCCGGTCTCTCAGATCATTCAGGGAAAATATTTGCCGGATTAGCCGCTGCAGCACTAGGAGCAAATGCAATAGAGGTACATTTGACTTTTTCAAGAGACTCATTCGGCCCGGATGTACCAGTCTCATTGACTGTTGATGAGTTAGCTCAATTGACCAAGGGGGTAAAAGAAATTTCTCAGATGTGGAACAACCCCGTGAACAAGGATGAGGTTGCTAATGAATTGAAGGATATGAGAGAGATGTTTAACAAAAGCATTGTGGCAGGTGAAGATATTCAGAAGGGTACAATCCTGACACCTGATAACATTGCTTTTAAAAAACCTGGTACTGGCCTATCTCCAGACAAGGCAGATTTAATATTAGGAAAAAAAACCATAAGAGAGCTTTTCAGAGATGAAATAATATCCTTATCTGATATTGACGAAAACAAATAATAAAAGAAAAGTCAGTGTAGTTGTATCAGCTCGTCCGAGCTATTCCAGAATTAAAACCACATTAACTGCAATTAATGATCATCCGGATCTGGAGCTTCAGCTTGTAGTGGCTGCATCAGCCCTACTGGATAGGTATGGTAATGCCGTAAATTACATTGAAAAGGATGGTTTTGAGATTGCATCCAGGGTATATATGGTTTTAGAAGGTGAAAACCTTACATCAATGGCAAAAACTACGGGTCTCGGATTGCTAGAGTTGTCTACTGCATTTGATAATTTGCAGCCGGATATAGTGGTTACAGTCGCAGACAGATTTGAAACGATTGCTACTGCAATTGCAGCGTCCTATATGAATATACCGGTGGCCCATGTGCAGGGCGGTGAAGTAACAGGAAATATTGATGAGCGGGTCAGGCATTCGGTAACAAAGCTGTCAGATTTTCATTTTGTATCAACTCAAGGGGCTTATGACAGGGTTGTTAAAATGGGTGAAGAACATTCGACAGTATTTTTGACAGGGTGTCCATCCATTGACATAGCCGATAC
>JAEYVS010000028.1 GCA_023429265.1 Bacteroidota bacterium
TATTTTCAATTTACTTTCGAATGCTTTCCCAAGCTAGGGCTTGGGAAAGAGGTGAAGGTGTAATTCTTTTTTATTACCTCTCCCCTTCGCTTCGCTCTTCCCCTCTCTCCCGAAGCATGTTCGGGACAAGCTTTGGTAAGGAGAGGGGGTCGATAAACTTTAAGGTTTATATATTTTTCCTTTTTGAAATTTTTTTTGATTCAGCTATTGACATTACAAATTAGTCTATTTAAATTGCAGTAGTTAATAACTACTGCAATTTATCGATGAATAATGAACTAATAGATAGATTAAAGGAATTAGGATTTAAAGAATACGAATCAAAAGTATTTACCGTTCTTTTAAACGGCTCATTGATGAGCGCATCGGAAATCGCAAAAAGCGCGAAAATCATCCGAAATTCCATATATGACATCCTCAAATCTTTCGTAGAAAAAGGTTATTGCAACGAAATAGAAACTAACTCCGTTCTTCAATATCAAATTATCGATCCAGCTATTATATTTGATAAGATCGAAAAGAGCATAAATGAATCTCACAGGAAAAATCTTGAATTGCTCAAGAGTACAAGAGCTAACGCGCAGCCGATATTCGATTCAAGAGATACCGATGAAGACAAAAGCCTTAACGTAGAACTGATACGAGGCATTCACGCTCACAGGGTCGCAAAATATATAAGCTTATTAAAGGAAGCAAAGAGCAAACTTTACGGAATGTATCGTTTGAAGGGATTGGTTTCCGAGGAACTCGATGAGATAGCAGGCAGCCTAATTAAAAAGGGCGGCGAAGTAAGGTCGATATACCACGTCGGTCTAGACTTCAAAGTTCAGAAAGAAGGTAAACCCCAGGCAGCCAAGCACGAAGACCTCATCAGGGTAATGGAAGCCTTTGAAAAGAACGGGGAGCAGGTAAGACTCTCCGCGAAAGAGATCCCGAACATGACAATCTTTGATGATAAGAAAGTTTTCTTTAATCTGGGTGACAAGAGCATACCGTCGAATAAAAGAGCGGATCTGATAGTAAAGTATGATGACTTTGCGGGTTATATGAAAGACCTATTCGATTTTTACTGGAATAATTCAATGACTTTGGAAGAATATAAAAAAAAGCATACTTAACGCGAAAGCCATAGCAAATGAGAGCCATCCTCAAAATAAAGCTTACGGTTTTTCTGATGACCATCCTGTTAGTGTCTGAGTCAAACGCTCAGAACGGGTGGACGATACAAAATTCGGGAACAACAAAAAATCTTAAGAGCGTACATTTTGTAAACTCAAACATAGGATTTACAGTGGGAGACAGCGGTACAATATTGAAAACGACTAACGGCGGCAAGAACTGGATAGCAAGAAATTCGAGTACAGCAGAAAATCTTAATGATGTATATTTTCTTAATATCAAGCGGGGGTACATTGCAGGTGAAAACGGAACATATCTGACTTCGATAGATTCCGGAAATACGTGGACGAAGATAATAATAGAAGTACAAAACGACATAACTTTTAATACAAAACTACCAATAACGAATAGTTTTAATGCTGTACATTTTATAAACGCCTATTTTGGGTTTATAGTTGGTGACAGCTTAATACTATCGACTTTTGATGGAGGTAATAATTGGGAAAGTAATTACCTCAGTAACTCTCTCTTATCTATTTGCTTCCCGAGTGCAGAAACAGGATATGCTATAGACAATCAAGGGGGCATATACTCGAGTACTGATGGCGGAATGACCTGGACGGGGCAACAAATCTCTCCAAATAATTCCCCAAACTCAGTCTACTTTACCGGGGTTCAAACGGGCTACATAACGGGAGCTAGCCCGAACAATTTGATAAAAACCTCCGATGGCGGTAATAACTGGACTGTAGTTCACTCGGGAGCAAATAATTTGAGATCGGTAATGTTTTCGGATTCGATCAAAGGAATCTCCGTGGGAGAAAACGGGGCAATCTATAAAACATCGACGGGAGGGAATTCCTGGGATATTCAATATTCAGGGACGACAGAAACACTAAACTCGGTGTATCTAAGAGATTCATTACGAGGGGCAGCTGTAGGAAATAATGGAACGATATTAACCACGGTAACGGGAGGCGAGCTTCCAAATTTTAAATTGATATCCGGAACGGTAAAATTCGCGGATAACAACACCATTGTAACTCACGGATATGTAAAAGCAATAAAGTACGATACAACCACCAGCCAGATATTGACAATCGACTCAGGAAGGATAACCCCCAACGGTGAATATCTGATCAAAGTGCCATACGGTGATTCAACAGACATAATGGCATACCAGGATGATGAGCTGGACTGTGTACCAACTTATTATCCCAGTACAACCAACTGGCAGGATGCTGTAACGATCTATCCAAATGTAAACCGTTCAAACATAGACATAAAAGTATTCAGGCTTGACACTTCATCAACTTCCGTAGGATACGCAGCGGGATATGTATATAAAAACATATTCAGACTGGAAGATGAACACCTTCCCGGCTCCGTCATATATGCCAAAGACGGCAATAAATTCAAAGGGGTTGCTATAGCGGATTCTTTAGGCAGGTATAAGATCAACTTACCGATTGGGAATTTCAAGATTCACGTGAACAGATACGGGTATAAAAGCGACAGCACAATAATTCAACTTCAACATCCGAATATCATAAAAGATACTTTAAACTTTTACCTGGAGAAGCATACTTCAAGCATTACAAGCAATGAAAATATCCCATTAAACTTCTTTCTTGAACAGAACTATCCGAATCCATTTAACCCGGAGACTTCTATAGAATACTCAATAGGAAGAAGCTCTTTTGTAAGGCTTGCGATATATGACCTCCGGGGAAGACTGATACGGATACTTGAAAATGATGATAAAACAGCAGGAAAGCATTCGGTGCAATTTACGGCAGGTCAACTTCCGAGCGGTGTATATTTTTACAAGCTTGAAACAGAATTTTTTACAGCATCAAGAACAATGATACTATTGAAATGATTTTTTCTCCTTAAATCTTTTCTCCTATAGTCAAAAGGCAGTCAGAATTTCTTAGGCTGCCTTTTTTTATTTTACCGGCTCCGGAGCATTTTTAAATTTCTCATATTTTCCAAAAAACCTTCCTAAGAATAATACAACAGGAAAAACAACTTTCTTAACAAAAACCGGTATTTCCAGCATATCGAATTCCGATCTATATCTATGAAGAAGAAAGGCCACATCAAAAGTTCCGGGACGTTTACCATCATTAACGTTTGTCGACCTGAATATCTCAGACAAAAAGAATTCCAAATTATGCGGCGGCATTACCTTTCCGGTACATAATAAAACTTCATCGCCTGCATTCCAGAACTTATGAGTAACCCCAGCATCATAAGTAATTGTTTCACCTTCATAATGATATGTTACTTCTTTGCCAAGAACCTGTGACCCCAATTTTCCTTTTACCACAGTCAGGCTTTCAAGCTGTTTAAAATGGACGTGCATTGGTGGACCGCTTCCCGGCTGTACGTGATTTTCAACTTCAATATATTCACCTTCAGGTGATGGAACTCTTCTTAAAAAAGTTATTTTTTCTCCTCCGCCATTATCGATAGTGAAAGGATATGTAAATTCAGACATAAATACCGATTAATTTTTAATAATTTGGAAGATAAATGAGATTAATTTAATATTCCACATATTATTATCATTAATTAAACCGGTTATAAACATCATCTTTTATAGAGCTTTTGTGATAAAGTACGACCACTATTCATAAACCACATAGGTTTAATTGACTGTTTAATTTAAGATAAAATAGGCAAATTCCAGTAATTGTTATTATAAATCCAATATTTTACGATGGATAAAGAAAGTTTGCGAAAAATCCTTGAAAATGCTCAGAATAAGAAGATTTATATTATAGGCGACGTAATGCTAGATAAATACATATTAGGAGAAGTAACTCGGGTTTCTCCGGAAGCCCCGGTACAAGTATTTGAAATTATTAATAGTGAATACAAGCTCGGTGGCGCTGCTAACGTTAGCCATAATGTAAAGAGCCTTGGAGCTTATCCTTTTCTTATAGGAGTAATTGGAAACGATGAGGAATCCCAGAGATTCAAAGAAGTAATGAAAGCAAATGACCAGGATACAAGCGGTTTGATATCAGAAGATAAAAGACCCACTACGGCAAAAACGCGTGTTATCGCGGACTCCCATCATTTATTGAGAATAGACAGTGAATCCAAAGAAGACATAACAACGGTTACAGAAGACAACATAATGGGAGTTTTGAATAAGAATGCAAAAGACATAGACATCATAATACTCCAGGATTATAATAAAGGTGTGCTAACTCAAAGCCTGATCAGTAAGGTAATGGAATTTGCGGAAGCTAACGACATAAAGACATTAGTAGATCCTAAGTTTTATAACTTTTTTGATTATAAGAATTCTTATGTATTTAAGCCAAACAGAAAGGAATTTGAGCAGGCAATTGGCAAGAAGATAAACAGCGATGATGATCTGCTTAGATATTCGGAAGAATTAGTTGAGAAACTGAACTGTAAATATCTTGTACTTACTCTGGGCGAACAAGGTATGATGCTCTTTGAGAAAAACAACGGTGAGATAAAATACGAGCGGATTAACACAAGGGCAAGGAGTGTAGCCGATGTCTCAGGAGCAGGCGACACTGTAATATCGACGATAGCGGTCTGCCTTGCCGGCGGATCATCCGTGCTCGATGCAGTAACCATATCGAACTATGCCGCCGGTATAGTTGTTGAAGAAGTAGGCATTGTTCCCATTGGAAAGGAAAAATTGCTAAGCGCGGTAACAGAAAATTAAATTTATTCAAGTTGGCTATTACAATTGAAGAGTTTCTACCCATAAGGAAGAAGCTCAAAGATGAGAATAAGAAGGTAGTTTTTACGAACGGATGCTTTGATATCCTTCACAGGGGGCATGTGTCATATCTTAACGAAGCAAAATCCCTGGGAGATGTCCTGGTTGTAGGTGTAAACTCCGATGAATCAGTCAAACGACTCAAAGGTCCGGGGAGACCGATGAACGCGGAAAATGACAGGTCATTTTTATTGGAAAATTTAAAAGCTGTAGATCATACAATAGTATTTGGAGAAGATACTCCATATGAGCTGATAAAAAGCATATTACCGGATTATCTGGTAAAGGGGGGTGACTGGAAGAAGGAAGATATAGTCGGTTACGACATTGTAACTGCTAACGGGGGCCTTGTAAAAAGTCTCAATTTTGTAGGGAGTTATTCGACTACGGGATTGATTGAAAAAATTAACAATGGTTCTTAGGTGAATCCATAGTAAACTGGATCGTATGGCTGAAGAAAATGAAAATAAAGATATAGGAAGAGAAGAAGCCTCTTCCGAAAATACACCGGAAACCCATAATAAGGAAGCACAATCCCCTTCCAAACCCCGAAAGAAGAAAAGTGTTTTTTTCAGGATAATAAAGTACACCTTTCTCACATTCGCGTTTCTCATCATTGCATTGCTCTTATTACTTCAGACAACATTTTTTAAGTCCTGGGTACTGGACATAGTATTAACAAATCTGAATGAATCAGCGGTAAAACCCGGGAACAAAATCTTTGCCGAGACGCTCTCAGGAAATCTGATAACCGGTATAAAGCTGAAAAATGCAGGAATAATCGTTCAAAAAGATACTTTAGTTAAGCTCGATGAAATAGACGTTGGATATAATATTTTTAAGTTACTGGATAAGGAAATTTATGTAAATAATCTTGTATTAGAGAATCCCCAAATAAACTTCACCCACGTATGGGACCCAGAGTTAGAGGACGGCAAAGCGTGGAATTTTACTCAAATCTTTAAATCCACTCCCGACACGATAATAGATACTACAATATCGGAATTTGACTGGGGGATTACAGTAAATAACCTGGAGTTAAGGAATGCTAATTTCCGTTCGGTTGACAGTGCTGCAATCCCCATCAGGGAACTGGCAATACAGAACCTTGATACATTTAATTTTGGTTACCTCGACGTCACCGACATGAATTTGAAATTGTCGGGTAAGTATTTCCCTGAATTTAAAGAAGCACATATTGAAAAGCTTGGATTTAATACAAACTCTGAATTTGATCTAAAGGAGCTGGTATTCAAAGCCGTGCTAAATGATAAGACAGGCTCCCGCATAGAAAACTTCTCACTGGTAACAAACAGGACAGACGTGAAGATAAAAGAGCTTTTTGTCAGTGAATTCAGTCCATTTAATGAATTTAATTACGAAGAATTCGGAGAGAAGAATGTAAAGCTTAATTTTTTAGCGGATAAGTTTGATTTTGATGATCTGTCTTTCTTTCTTCCATCATTGGACTTTATGGACGGAAGGGTGTATCTTGACCTGGAAGCTGAGGATAAGTATAAAGACCTTGCAATAAAGAAGCTTCTATTGAAGACAGATAACTCTACGTATAACTTTGCCGGGCGGATAGAAAACCTCCAAAAGCCGGAGGACATGAAATTTAACATTACGGGAAGGGATATGTCCATTAATCCCGTCGATACGCGCACAGTACTACCCGGTCTTGATATTCCTGATTACAGCTACCTGGGCGTGGTGACAATACCTTATATTACCTATACAGGCACCACTTCAAGATTTGATTCGGAATTCGATGTGCGTAGCTCCGCTGGAAACGCGAGCGGTACCGTATTTCTTGACATAACGGATCAATTTATTTACAGAGGAAATGTAAGAGCGCAGAATGTTAACATTGGAAAGATAGTAAAGGACCAATCCCTTGAAAGCGACATTAACGGTGACGTTATCACTGACGGCAGAGGTTTTGATTATGGAACGATGAACACCAGGATTAATTACGATATAAGAAATACGAGATTCTTTGACCAAAACATTACGAGCTCCGCGGGACAAATTAACGCAAACGGCGGAAACATACAGCTCGATGTCTCATATGTCTCAAATGCCGTGAACGCAAAAGTCCAGGGCACTGCCAACATCCGGGGCGACATAATGAATATGACCTACAATCTTAGAGGGACAAGTCAGAATCTCGACATATCGGGATTTACCAAAGATAATACTCAGAAGAGTAACCTTAATTTTACGTTTGACATAAACGGAAGAGGCATAGACCCGGACAACATCACAGGCAAGTTTGACTTCAACATAGCGAATTCACAATTTGCGGAATTTTTAATACCACAAACACCACTCGATGCAACCATAGAAAGAAATGGTGACCAAAAAACTATCGACGTGAAAACAAATTTTCTGGACTTTAATGCTACCGGTGTATTTGACGTTACAGGTATAGCAGGATTGGTAAGCGAGAATTTGAAACAGGTTATAGACATCTATGTTGAAAGACTGGATGCAGTAGCGGATACATCAGATACCTTATCTCTGCCTTTAACCTCAGAGGAGCTGGCCATCTCATCGGAAGAATTCAGCGTATCTACCGGCAGCTCCGCAGGGACAGACATGAAGTATACTCTCAACATAAAGGACTTACTGCCG
>JAEYVS010000068.1 GCA_023429265.1 Bacteroidota bacterium
GAATCCATTGAGCTCGGAAACCTGCTCGATACTGCAGAGGCAACTGTATTCAGCGCTCTGGCAAGACAGGAAAGCAGAGGAGCGCATTCACGTGAAGATTTCCCACAGAGGAATGACACCGAATGGATGAAGCACACATTCGCTTATAAAGCTCCGGACGGCGGAGTAAGACTTGAGTATAAACCCGTTGTAGTTACACGTTACCAGCCTATGGAGCGAAAGTATTAATGAACAGGCTGCTTCTTTTGACGGTAGTTCTTTTTTGTTCTAATGTTTCATATTCCCAATGGGATACGGTGAGATTCAGTTCGGGCGGGTATGATTTTGTTTCATACTGGTCCGATCTGCAGGAATTTGGAGAGTCAAAGACATACATCTCAAAGAACGGACAGAATGTATTCGAAATGTCCGACCCGAGCAAGGTGGAGTCAATTGCCGCGGAAGACCTGAGAGGAAATGGCGAAAAGAGCATCCTGATAAACACATATTCCGGCGGAGCGCACTGCTGCTTTACGATGTATATCGGTGAATTTTCTGACGGTAAATTTTCTATAACAGATACCATCGGCTGGGGTGACAGTTATTACGAAGCAAAAGATCTGAACAACGATGGGAAGATGGAGCTGGTCGGGTCATATGTAGGAATGGCTTATGAATTTACTTCATTTGCCGGAAGCCAGTTTCCAATGCTTATCTACGGCTATAAAAACGGCAGAGTTCAGGTAGTGAACGAGGATTTCAAAAAGTTTGTTTATGAGGATATAGAGGAGTTTAAGAAGGAATTACAGAACGCGTATCCAAACTATTCGTGTCCTGAAAAAGAAGATGAATACTGGGGCTCGGATGCCGGGGAAGTAAGGAGTTTCCTGGCAGCCATAGTTTTTGGTTATGTTTCGATAGATGAAGCTGACAAAGGATTTGAATTCGTAGATGAGTTTTATAAGTGCCCTAATAAAGAGCAATTTAAAGAGTTTTTGAGAAATACATATAAATAAAATTCAGATAATGGACTTAACATTCAAGATTCAAAGATATAACCCGGAAACTGATGAAAAACCGTATATGCAGGATTTTCATTTACAGAATGTGGATCCTACAATGAGGCTATTGGACGTGCTGCATGAGATTAAGTGGCACCAGGACGGTTCGTTGACATTTCGCAGATCCTGCGCGCACGGAATATGCGGCAGTGACGGAATGAAGGTTAACGGAAAGAACAGGCTCGCGTGTTCGGTACTGCTCCAGGACCTGAATTTAAAGAAACCGATCACCATTGAACCGCTTCCGGCAATGCCCATCATTAAAGACCTTGTAACGGATATGTCTGACTTCTTCGCTAAGTACCAGGTGGTAAAGCCATATCTGATAAATAATACTCCTCCGCCTCCGGACAGTGAGAGGCTTCAGTCAAATGATGATGCTGAGAAATTATTCGAGTCTGCTAAGTGCATTCTATGCGCGTGCTGTACTACGAGCTGTCCTTCTACGTGGACTAATGAAAATTACATAGGACCTGCAGCGATATTGAAAGCATACAGGTTCGTATATGATACAAGAGATGAGGCAGGAGATGAGAGACTCGACATACTCGATACGCCTGACGGGATATGGAGATGTCACACGATCTTTAATTGCATAGAAGCCTGTCCAAAGGACATTAACATTACCTGGCACATTTCACAGCTTAAAAAGAAAATTTCATCACAGGGATTATAATAAAATTACGTTTTTAAAACTGCCGTGGATTAAAAAATGCTTGAACAATTTGTTGAATCAAAGATAAAGATAGAAAGAGCCAGGATAGATAAGTATGACGATATTACTAAAAGTGATGTAAAAAAATCCCGTCTTCCCGCTCCCATTAAGCGCTACATTATCGCGCGTTTCGATGGTAAGCTTACCGATAAAGAGTTTTCGGCTCTTCTCTCAAAAGCAATTAAGCTTAACATTAACTACACCATACGTCCGAAGTGGACCCTGCTCAATTTTTTATTTAACAAGTATGATTCTCAGCAGGCTGAAGTAATAAAAGAGAAAACGGATATCTTCACGTATTACAGGTTTTACATAGATTTCCTTATTAATTACATCGATGAACATTCTCTTGTGATTATCACCAAGGATAAGGCAGCAATGTTTATAGATGAAGCGAATAAGGCATTGCACGAAAAGCTGGTAAATAACATATCCGGTGTCAAGGTCAAGAATTTCTTCATCCAGCTGTACAGGCTTTCAGAAGAAGATCAGTCAAATGTGAGTTTGACTTCTACGGTCCCTTTTTTATTCATTAAGACATTTCTTGAAGATAAAGATTACAAAGATATTCTGGAGAAATTCACTGCGTCCGGAATAAAAGACAATGAGACGGAGATTAGTCTTAAGGACTGTATAAAGATAGTTTCCGATAAGTTTGCACCGGTACCGGATTCGAAGGAAAGTGAGAGTATCAAAGAAGAAAAACAGGAAGGAGAAAAACTTGATGAGTCAGTTGATGTGGAATTTTACGAGGAAAATACTGTGGAAGCAGCAGATGTAGTTCCGGTAGTAGATAAGGAGGATGAAGATATTGATATTCGCGTGGAGGCAGGAAAAGACCTTGAAGAAGAGCCCGGGGAAGAGCCTGATGTGGAACACGCGTCCGGTGATAAAAAGCAGGTTGAAACAGTCGAAAAGGATAAAGATATAATAGTTGTGGATTTCAGGAAGTGGGAGGATGAGGTCGAGAAGGTCACGGATAAGGAGAATGAAGAAAATGTTACAGCTGGTATTGAAGAGAATGAAGTGACAATGAAGGAAAGTGATGATGAAGTTGTATCATTTGATCCGGCTGAAGAAGAAGCTCAGTACGAGATTGAAAGCGATGAGGGGAAGCTTCCTACTGAAGTGATTGAAGAGTCTAATCTTGACATAGAGAAAAAATCCGTAAGCAGGCTCTTTAAACAGAATGAGCTTGTGAATATTTGTGAGAATGTATATAAGAGTGACAAGCATATGATGCACGAGTCCTTCAGGACATTAAAGGGTTTTAATAATTGGACTGAAGCCTCCGAATATCTGAAGGAGCATTTTTATGATAAAGACATAGACATTTACAATAAACACGTTTTGTTGTTTGTTAATGTACTTGAAGATTATTTTAAACAGAGGAGCAGATAGTGTTTATAGATTACGCAAAGATTTTCATCCAGTCGGGTCCCGGTGGAAATGGGTGTGTTAGTTTCAGGAGAGAAAAGTTCGTTCCCAAGGGTGGTCCAAATGGCGGTGATGGCGGCAGAGGCGGTGACGTGGTGTTTGAAGCCTCTGCAAACATATCTACGCTTCTCGATTACAGGTACAATAAATTTTACAGGGCAAAGCGGGGCACTCACGGACAAGGGGGGGATAAGACCGGCAGAAATGGTGAGGATATGATCGTGAAAGTTCCGATGGGCACGGTAGTGCGGGATGCTGAGACAGGAGATGTAATTACTGAGCTTCTCCAGGACGGTGAGCGAAGAGTAGTACTCGAAGGAGGGAGAGGTGGTAAAGGCAATGTCCACTTTAAAACTTCAACCAACCAGGCGCCGAGAATAGCGCAGCCCGGAGAAAAGGGTCACGAGAAGGAAGTAATACTTGAGCTGAAACTGATAGCTGATGTGGGTTTAGTGGGATTTCCAAATGCAGGAAAGTCAACCCTTATCTCGAAAATATCCGCTGCAAAGCCCAAGATAGCTGATTATCCATTTACGACGCTTGTACCTAACCTTGGTATAGTAAAATACGGTGAATATGATACATTCATAGTTGCCGACATACCCGGGTTAATAGAGGGAGCTTCTGAAGGTAAGGGGCTCGGGATACAGTTCCTTCGTCATATCGAACGGACGAAGATATTGTTATTTATGCTGGACGCGACCAAGCTGGAGAATGAATATATAGACAGCGACCCCCTGAGGGATTATGATATGCTGCTGAAGGAGCTGCGAAATTATTCCCCGGAGATGATGGATAAGCCAAGGATAATAGCTTTTACAAAGATAGATTCGGTATTTGACGAAACTAAGGAGCGGATAAAAAACATAAAGCCGGATGAAAAGATAATTCTGATCTCCTCACTTACGGGTGAGCATCTGGATGAATTGAAGGATTTATTATGGGAAGACCTCCAAAGAATTAACAAAGAAGAGAATGGCTAAAAAAAAGCCCTTAATATTGGTGTCTAATGATGATGGGATAGAATCTGAAGGCATAAAAGCCCTGATGAATGAAATGCGCAAAATCGGGGAGGTGATCGTGGTGGCTCCAAACTCACAGCAAAGCGCGGTTGGGCACGCTGTCACCGTAGCCAACCCCATAAGGGTCTATAAGAACCTGCTTGACAAAGATTTCTACGGGTATGCTGTGGACGGTACCCCTGCAGACTCAGTTAAGCTGGCTGTGAGGACACTGCTGAAAGGACGCAAGATAGATCTTCTGGTGTCAGGAATTAATCACGGATCAAATACTGCCATAAACATAATTTATTCGGGTACTGTTTCTGCTGCAACAGAAGGTACGATCCTGGGAATTCCTTCGATCGCATTTTCATTGACGAGCTACACAAGTAATGATTTTGGGCCTTCGGCAAATTTTGCAGGTAAGCTTGCGAAGATAATTCTGAAGAAAGGTCTTCCAAAGGGAACACTTCTGAATGTGAATGTGCCGGCACTTCCTGCCTCAAAAATTAAAGGAGCGATCGTAACCAAGCAGGGTAAATCATTCTGGGACGACAGGTATGAGAAGAGGCTTGACCCGAATAAGCGTGAGTATTACTGGCTTACCGGTAAGATGGCAAAGCTCGATAAGACTACTGAATTTGACCAGAAAGCAATTGACAGCGGATATATCACAGTGACGCCAATACAATATGACCTCACGGATTATGAGATGTATGAAGAAATGCAGGACTGGGGAATAGAGTATTAATTTTGTTGCAATTTCATATTAACCACCAAGACACCAAGACTCCAAGTCCTTAAATCCAATATCAGCGTTCAATACAAAAGTCTGTTGTTTTCACTATAGGTAATGCATATTAATCTATCAATAATTCCGGGCGGTACTCAAAGTGCATTGTGTCATAGTGATACCATTTTCCACCCCAGATGAAACCGTGTTTTTCGAAGATCTTTACAATCTCCATAGGGATCTGGTTTTTATACACCAGGTTCTTTTCCCACTTCCAGTAGTTAGAATAATTAGTATTGATGTCCACGGCAATGGCAAAACTGTGCATGCTGAGTCGGTTAGTTCCCGCGATGACCCTCCAGTTAAATGAACCTGCGTTGTTTTTGGCATATTTTAAGAGCTCAGGTGGTAATTTATCGAGCTCTTGTGAGACTTTGAAAAGCTGCTCGTCTGCTCCATTTACGGTGGTGAAAACTATGGACGTATTCTCGGTATTTGGAAGCCACTGTACATTTGTTAAAGTTGACTGTACCTCACCGGCTGAGTTTCCGTACATTTTTCTGAAGAACTCTTCATTGCGTATCCTTCCCGGCTCGAAATTCTTTGGTGGAGGAATTTCCCAGTCATCTCCTTTTCCATATGGCTGTGACATCTGGTCTTCGAGATCGGCATCATCGAGCATTTCTTCGTAACTTTTCTCCCGTCCGTCATCATATACCATTACAGTTCCGTCCTTCCAGTAGAGGTTGTTTTCATCAGCTGAATCAAGGAAATCGGGGTAAGCCTGCACGAGCTTTCTGAGCCCATCAGGAACATTATCGACGGGCTGCCATTCTATAGATTTGTTTTGTCCGGCAGTTTGATATTGATCACCGATATTGTCATTATGTGAATTGCATGAAGAAAAAAATGAAATGATGAATGAGAGGAATAACGGCAGCATGGGTATTTTCCTTTTTACGTTTATAATCTATCTAATTAAATAATAAGAAATTTACATATAAAAAATAAGGGAGTCATGCTCCCTTATTAAGTATAATATTTTAAACATCCTTTACTCCGATATCTGGCTTTTCACCCATTTAGTCGTGACCGATTTTGGCCTGATAAGCGGTGAAAGCATTGCTCTTGCGATAATGAGCTGTGATGTCAGACCGAGAGCTCGGGACACGCTGAATAGGACTGTGTAATATTCGAATTCAGTCATACCGTAGTGATGAAGCAGCGAACCGCTTGCAGCATCAACATTCGGCCATGGGTCTTTTGCTTTACCCTGCTCGATGAGAAGCTTTGGCACTACATCAAATAAGCTGAGTACGATCTTGAATATATCGTCATCCGGGATTTCCTTTTTACCGAAATTAACAAAAGCGGTAAAACGAGGATCTGTAACTCTTAATACGGCATGTCCATATCCGGGAATCACTCTTCTATTATCTAGAAGGTTTTGGCAGTACTCTTTAAATTCTTCGTCGGTCGGTGAATGTCCGATGTCTTCCCTGATCTGGAGAATGAACTTCAGGTTTTCCTGGTTAGCGAGTCCGTGAAGCGGACCGGCAAGACCATTAAGACCGCCACTGACAGAGTAATAAGCATCCGAAAGAGCTGAT
>JAEYVS010000159.1 GCA_023429265.1 Bacteroidota bacterium
CGGTCTGCATCGAATATATTTTAGAGCTGTTATTGAAAGTATTGTCCTTACCTGGGACTTCCCAAATCAAAAAATAACCGGGCAGACCGCTTATATTCATATTTCCGTAATCAACAAGTTTTACCTCACGCCCCGTAGATACAAGCATCTGGCGGTACAGACCGCCTCTGAAACTGGAGTCTTTGATGTCTTCCGCGTTAAAATCATATGGCTTAAAATAGCTGTCCACCTGGATGAGAAAGTAACCGGTATCATTTGTTACGTATTCATTTCCGGAAATGTTCTCGTAGTTTTTCCAGGCAGCCGGGTACTGAAATGTTATATCATTGACGTTATCTTCAAATATATTCTGAGCATAGGTAACGGACGATAACAGTATAGCTGTAAGTATTAGCAAGTATTTCATCCAAATAATATATAATAAGATTACTGAAAAAACAGTAAATAAAAAAAGCGGAGAAATTGTCTCCGCTTTTTTAGCATAACTTAATAATAGGGGTATTACTAAGTAGTAAGTTTAAATCAGGATCCTGATTAACGGGATCCATTTGAAAGAACAAATCTTATTTCACCTGTCAATCACTTAGCTGGTTGACAAGCAGTTATTTAACTAATAACATCTTCTTCGTTTCAACGAATTGATTTTTAACTTCAAGCCTGTAGAAATATATTCCACTTGTTAGATTACTTGCATTAAAGTCATATGAATATATACCTGTTTGTAAATTCTGTTCTACAAGTGTCGCGACTACTCTGCCGAGCATATCATATACCTTTAAACTCACTGCGCCGCTTTCAGGAAGAGCGAACTCAATCTTTGTTGCCGGGTTGAAAGGGTTTGGATAGTTCTGCTTCAGGTAAAATTTATCAGGTACATTTGTAATAACCGGGTCGATGGAGGTAAGAAGCTCCTGTGGAATGGTGCTGATAATCGTTCCTACCAGACCCACGGCATATACATTAAAATTATCGGTAAAATCCACAGCCATAAGTCCGTTGTTGGTTACCGTAGGCTGAGTGATCCAGGAATTGCCATAATCGGTTGATTTGATAATTGTACCATTGTTTCCCACAGCATATCCAAAATTTTGCTTAAAGACCACGCTCCTGAATGAATTTGAAGGTGTAGTGAGTAAATGCCAGGTCGTCCCTCCATCGGTAGTTCTTTCTATACCGTTTCCAGCCATAAAACCCGTGTCGGAATTAATGAATGAAATACTCCAGATGGCTCCCTGCAGCTGATTGCTCATATCAGTCCAGTTCAGACCGCCATTGGTAGTCTTACGCGCTTCTCCAAAAGATGCGGATGAGATATATCCTGTCATATCATCGGTAAAATATAGAGCCGTTCCATCGGCAGCGCCACTCAGCAATGTATTCCAGTTCGTTCCTCCGTTTGAAGTTTTATAAACCGTTCCATTGTCACCTAAAACATAACCTGTATTAGCATTCACAAAATCCAGAGACCTTAAAATATCATCAGTTCCGTCAACATCTAATACGGACCAGGTTGCTCCGGCATCGGTAGTTTTTACCATATTGCCAATCGTGCCGCAGGCATAGCCAATATTCTGGTCTACTAATTCAACAGCAAAAAGTGAAATACCCACACCGGGATCAATGACTGTCCAGTTGGAGCCGCCGTTTGTAGTTCTTACCATTATGTTATTATTCCACGAGCCGACTGAAACGCCTGTATTAGCATCGACAAAATCCACATCCCAAAGTGTAGCATTTGTTACGTCAGGCTGAGCGATCCAGTTAACTCCGCTGTTTGTGCTCCTTATCATCCTTCCATAATCTCCTGCTCTGTGATATGTTCCGTTATCTGTTATTGTGAAAGTCTTGTAAATTGCAGTGGGAGCAGAATAAGTTACATTCCAGCTTGAACCCTGGTCAGTAGATTTTATCATTGTCGTACCGACACCGGTAACTATTATAGTATCATTTCTAAAATATATGTCATTTAATTCTGAAGAAGAGGGAGAGCCAACCTGGGTCCAATTCAGACCTGTGTTTACGCTCTTGTAGATTCCACCATCATCACCTGCAGCATATCCCGTATTGGCATTTAGAAAATTAATGGAGTAGATAGCTTGAAACTCTCCATTACTTACGAGTGTCCAATTAGTGCCTCCATTGGTGGTCCTGATAATATCACCGGAAAGAGAACCCCCGGCTGAAAAGCCTGTATCCTGATTTACAAAGTAAATATCATCAAGAAAGAGTGCACCTCCATTGCCCTGGTTTGTCCAGGAGGTACCGCCATCCGTTGTTTTATATATGTGAGTTGAAGTTGAGAAACTGCTCAGAACGTATGCAGTGTTTGCATCAGTAAAGAGAATTTCTTTCAGAAAATCAGTAGTGGGAAAATTAACCTGCATCCAGTTTAATCCTCCGTTATTTGTTTTTGCAATGTATCCGGAATTTCCGACAACATAACCGCTATTAACATCGAAAAAATATATTCCGTAAAGATTTTTTGTTGTTGGCAGATTCAGCTGGTCCCAAGTGACGCCGCCATTTGTTGTTCGGATGAATGTTCCATAATTTCCGCAGGCATATCCCGTATTGTCATTAATGAATTTAATATCTGAAATATGATTTCCCTGGGGAGCGGGATTTTGCCATTCCCAGTTATCTGTTAGCTGTGCATTGGATAAAGATGATACACCCAAAACCAAAGAAAAGATAAGAAATAGATTTAGTAGTTTCATTGTTTCATGTTGTTTAGTACAAAAATTTCTCAAAACGTCCATTTGGGGTAAGTACAAAACATCGTACTAAATGGTACGATAAAAATACAAAGTCTATTTTTAATTGTCAATACTTTTATAAATAAAAAAAAGCGGAGCTGAAATAGCATCCGCTTTTTGAATGAATATTAAAGATTTATCGAGTTTTTCTATCCATCATACTGTCGTCAACCTGGTACACCGTTCCATCAGAATTATAATATACAATAGATGAGGCACCATTTAAAAGATAATCCAATCTATATCTACTGGTTTTTGAATTATCCTCCATTATGGTGACACTGTTTATTGTGCCATCCGGATAAGTACTCATAAAGGTTTTGAGAACCGGATCCGGTAGCGTCGATGGATCAGCTTCTACCTCTCTCATAACAATTTCACCAACAGGGTCATAAGTAATCCTGCTATCGAAGTTGTCGTTTACAAAAACCGCCACATAATTCCCGTTTTCTCCACGTTCCCATCTAACGTTATTCGCTGTTCCATACGAGGCATCGAATTTTTCGATGACAACTGCAGGAACTTCAGATTCAGGCAGGTCCTGAGCATTTGTTAATGCCGGGACTGCAAAAAATAAAGCGAATAACACAATGAGCATTTTAAACATGATGTTAATCTCCTTAGTTATTAAGTTTAAGAACTTAATATAATGTAACAGCTAAATGAGATAAAAGTTTACGCGCGATTCGATATTTTTTCGAAAATCCATGCCATAAGCGAGCTTATACCGACCGCGGCAAATCCCAGCAACGGAAGGAAAATCAAACCAATGGCCGCTGTTGAACTTTCTGATGAAATGTAATCAAAGAAAACCAGGAGATATAAAGGAAGGAGAAACATTGGGGGTAGTATCGAATAAATTATGTTTTTTTTCCATGAAATGAATAAGTAAAGGTAAATGGGCAGCAACATCCATAGAAAGACCAATGCTACCTGTGTAAGTAAAAGTGATACAGATTCGTAATTTAAGTAGATGAGATAAAATCCCATTATCACTGAGATAGAGAGAACAGAGTACCTTATGAGGTTTTTCATTATAC
Organism: Bacteroidota bacterium; assembly: GCA_023429265.1. Lineage (GTDB taxonomy): Bacteria > Bacteroidota > Ignavibacteria > Tepidaquicellales > Tepidaquicellaceae > JAEYVS01. The sequence continues at coordinate 3,797 of JAEYVS010000159.1, forward strand.
TTACTTTCTAACCGGAAGGACAGGTATCTCTGCCCAATTTTCAAATGAGAGCTTAAACTTAGTTTTATCTACAAATGACTTTAATAATAAAAAGTCATATTGTCTTTGAATCTCCTGTTCAGGGTCGAGTCTAAGCGTATCAAAATTTTGAGGATTAAGTTTTACTCCTGAAACATCAAGAGAGAATTTTTCATCATCAATGGTTAGCATTTCGTTGCCGGGATTTTTCCATATCATACTAATTCTAATTGTATCCTCTTTCTCATTTCCGGAAAGAATTTCAGCTGATTCTACTTTAATTGCCACGGGCAATCGGTTTCTATCCCTGTATGAATACCAATCGGTTGGATCGGGCTGTCCGCAACCATATAATGTATATGCGATAATTAGAATAGCAATAAATTTCAAAGGCAAATGTATTTTAAGCATATTTTTCTAAATTTCCATAATAACTTACCACAATTAATGTATTCATTCAATTCAAGTAGAAATCAATAGATGTTAACCTTAAAAGCGATATACCATTTGCAACAAATGGCATCATTAATACGTATACATAACTTGCCTCTCTTAATAGCTTTGAAACATACATTTACCCCTAAAAAAGGTTTTAATATTTAATTAGAATCATTATATTAGAGTTATAATTTTGCAACCAAAATCCTTTGTCATGAAAGACAGAAGCAATCTCCTGACATCATTGATCGTAGCTTTACTTGCCGGTGGTGTTTATTACATATCAGGCGCTGATTCGATAGAAAAAATACTTCCTGACATTACTTATGTAGATAATAAAGGAGGTATCGAGATAGTATACTCTAAAGTCGATAAACCTGAGCAGGAGGAATCGATTGAAAAAGTTCAATTGACACCGAGGAAAAAACAGGTACAGAAAAGAGTCATTGAATCTCCTGAAGTAATGGAGGAAGAAAGGGAGATTGCGGAAACAACTAACATACCCCCGATGGAATTTGATGAGCTGATGGCTTTGCTGGAAAATCCCGTAACTGAGCCGGTAAAACTGACTGATGATATTACTGAAACACCTGAATGGGTAGAGGGTAATGAACACCTTGAAAAACCTGCTATTGCGTGGGCAGAAGATGAAAAACCCAATGGGCTTAAAATTAAGACAAGAACACCGATAGTTTACGCAAAAGCAAAGGCAGCTATTTTCATAAATGAAGTTAAGCTTAAAAAAAATTTAAAGGATAGTAAGAAGTCTTCCGCAGATAAAAATGCAGAAGTTGAATTGGTCATCGTACCCGAAACTACTCCTAGAGTGCCTGTCAAAAGTGTAAATGGTAATACTGAGGTAGTGGTAGTCCCGGAAGTACCGGGATATAATGTAATATGGGATGCAAAAGACATTAAAAATAATGTAAAGGTAGAAGTGAAAACGTCTTCGGAAGGTTATAATTTCATAATGATACAGTCAGATGACGAATGTAAGTCGACCTGTACTAAAAAATGCAGTAAATAAATTACAGGTTCTTTTTATTTTTTGAATAGCAGTTTTGATCCCCCTCGCAGCAGGAAATGACTACCTGCTTGCAGACAGGGCACTGATAATGACCGTGTATGAAGACGTAGGTTACTTCAGATCTACAAACTTCACATACGGTCTTTTTATTTGGATTTTGTGGTGCAGGTTTGTTATATTTTGGGGAACTTTTATCCATGAATAAAAATTTGCAATATTATATACTAACATAAAAGGAGAAAAAAATGAAGAAAAAAGCATTCATCTTCCTCTCAGCGGTCGCAGTTCTGGCACTTTCATTTGTTTACCTAAATTCCTCCAATCTGATTGCCGATGACAATCCAACAGGCAAGAAGGATTGTTCCTCTCAGTGCAGTAAAGACAAGTCAATGTCTTCATCCGGTACTGAATCTACTATGAGTGATGGTTTAGCTACTTATGAATTCACTACCGATAAAGTATCCTGCGAAGGTACTAAAGGTGAGATGAAGTCATCACTTTTAAAGGTTTCAGGTGTTAAGGATGTAGAATTTGGTGAAACCTGCAATGTTTCTTCACAGACAAAAGTAAAACTTCTTTATTCTGCCGGCGAAACTTCAGAGGAAAACATTAAATCTTCACTTTCTGAATATGGTGTAGAGTGTACAGGCACAAAAACCGGAAAAAAGGAAGGAAGCTGCAACAAAAAATCCGATAACAAGGACATTTAATCGGAATTTTAGTAAATCATAAGTTTAGACCCGGGAAAATCCATTTTCCCGGGTTTTTTTGTGCCAAATTTTAGCGATAGGCAAATTATGTAATTGAAAATGAATTGAGTTTAGGGAATAATTAGGGTAATTTTGTTGTTTAATAAGAAAAAAGCTGAGTTTGGAAACAAATATTAAAGAATTAGACGGCGCAAAGAGAGAATTTGAAGCAGTGCTCACCTATGAAGAATTAACTCCATATTTTGATAAAGCCATTGAAAAGTACAGAAAAGATGTGACATTACCGGGATTTCGCAAGGGTAAGGCTCCATTAGGTATGATAAAGAAGAGATTTGGAGAGAGCCTGGAGTTTAACTCTCTCGAAGACATTGCGAACGAGGTTTTTGGCAAGTATATGATAGAGAACAAGGTAGATATGCTTGGGCACGGTAAGATGACCGATATGGATTATGAGCCAAAGGATAAATTCACATTTAAGGTGGAATTTGAAGTAAGGCCTGAGGTAAAACTGGGTAAATATACGGGATTCAGTGTGTCTAAGAAAAAGTACGTCATCGATGATTCACTTGTGGATGAAGAGATAAATTATCACAGATTGAATAACGCTGAACTGGCAATGGACGCTGAGGCACTAGATGATGATTATGTAGTTACTGCGGATGTAAATGTACTGGATGACGGTGGTAATATAATAATCGGGCAGGGTCAAAAGGATGTTAAGTTATTCCTGGGTAATAAGGAGCTTCTCCCTGAGTTTAAATCCGGCTTACAGGGCATCAAGGAAGGGGAGGAAAGAAATATCGAGACTAAAACCAAAGACGGAAACATCCAGAAGTTGAGATTGACTGCAAATAAGGTTGAAAAGATCGTATACCCGGAACTTAATGAAGAATTTTTCCAAAAGGTAACTCAGAAGGAAGAAATAAAAACTGAGGAAGATTTCAGGAATTCGATCAAAGACGAGCTTGAAAAGATATATAATGAAAATGGTGAGAGGGCGATGCATAATGAGCTTATATCAGAAGTCGTAAAGGCTAACGATATCGATGTGCCGGATGCGTTTGTGGAGGCAATACTCCAATCCACGCTTGAAGATTATAAAAAGCAGATGCCGAAGAATTTTAATCTGACCAAAGAACAGCTGGATGATTTTAATAAATCACGCAGACCTGACGCGATATTCCAGGCAAAATGGTTCCTGATAAGGGAAAAGATAGCTGAGCTGGAGAATATTAAAGCTGAAGAAGCTGATCTGATGGAATTTGCGGAGGAGAATGCAAAAAGGTTTAACATTCCAGCCGATAAACTCGTAGAAATATACAAAGAGAATAGTGACATTAAATCTAACATCGTAAGTAAAAAGGTGCTGGATTTTATCGCTGAAAATTCCGATGTAACTGAAGAAGAAGAGGTTAAAAAGTTTGAGCCTCATCAGCACGAACATTCACATTAAAAATAACACTTTAAAATCATAAAACATGGATTACACAAATATTATTAAAAAGAACGCGGATCAGATCCATTCGGGGTTGGACAGGGTCGGCAATATTTACAGCCAGCTTGTTCCGATCGTAGTAGAGCAGACAGCTCGTGGTGAGAGAAGCTATGATATTTATTCAAGGCTGCTGAAAGAAAGAATAATCTTTTTGGGGTCGGCTGTATATGATGAAATAGCATCGCTGATTGTAGCACAGCTGTTATTTCTTGAATCTGAGGACCCTGATAAGGACATAATGCTTTATATTAATTCACCGGGTGGTAGTGTAACAGCCGGTCTGGGGATATATGACACTATGCAGTACGTAAGACCTGATATATCGACAATATGCGTTGGTATGGCAGCTTCGATGGGACAGCTATTACTGACAGGCGGTGCCGCTGATAAAAGGATTGCGTTAGCTCACTCTAAGATCCTTATGCACCAGCCGTGGACCGGAGGCCTGCAGGGACAGACCACGGATATCCTTATTCACGCCAAGGAAATGGAAAAGACGCGGGAAACATTATACAAGATCATAGCAAATCATTCAGGAAGGCCTGTTGAAGAGATAGCAAAAGATGCAGAAAGAGACAACTATATGACAGCAGAACAAGCTAAAGACTACGGATTGATAGACCATATATTTGAAAAAAGGCAGAAACCTGAAAGTAATACATAAATTTAAATTTGCGTTAATATCAGAGGCTATTTTCGAGAGGAAATAGCCTCATTTTGTATATTTCTAGTAGTTTATATATAGATTTAAAATATACAAATAGTAAAGAATATTTTTCTTTTATGTTGCTTTTTAAATCTTGATATCATAATATAAAGTAACACTACCTATTCCTCCAGGTCTTTCAATGAAATCGATGATAAAACAAAACAACATATCATTTTTCCTTTTCGTAGTGGTCCTAATATTCACAGGTGCTATACTTTGTAACGCGCAGGTATCGCAGGAGTGGGTAGCCCGGTATCATTTTTATTCAGAGGACCAGGCGAAAGATATTGCAGTCGATGATTCCGGTAATGTCTATGTAACCGGAAGCAGCGAGGCATCAACTCCAAATGGAGCCAAATTTGACTATGCGACAATTAAATATAATTCAGCCGGAGTGGTGCAATGGGTTCAGAGGTATAATGGACCCGGAAATGATAGGGACGATGTAAGAGCAATGGTTGTAGATGATTCGGGTAATGTTTATGTGACAGGTCTAAGCAACCGAGTTGCCTTTCCCGGTTCAGCGGATTACGATTTTGCCACCGTAAAATACGACCGAAATGGAATTCAGCAATGGGTAAGGAGGTATGACCGCGGGCAGGATCAGGCAGAAGCCATTGGTCTGGACGCATTTGGAAATATATATGTTGGCGGCGTTGCCGGTTTTAAATTAACTGTAATAAAATATAATCCAGATGGTGATTCACTGTGGGTGAGATTCTATGATGGTGTAGACCTATACGGATTTGAAGCAATGGCAGTTGATTCAGGAGGAAATGTATATTTAGCCGGTTGGGATGACAATGAGGTAGATTGGCAAATTGTTAAATTTAATTCGCAGGGTGAATTTCAATGGGTAAGGACTTTCAATGGTCCCGGTAACGGAGCTGATTATCCTAAATCTATTGTGGTCGATGATTCAAGCAATGTCTATGTAACGGGATATGTCTGGGGAAATAACACCACTAACTTTGCCACTGTAAAATATGATTCAACAGGTGATCAAAAATGGGTATCATATTATCCAAACGCATCTGCGCTTGCTATTGCAGTGGATGATTCTTCTAATGCATATGTAACAGGCGCAAATGGAAATATGCTTACAATTAAATACAATTCATCAGGCAGTGAGCAATGGGTTATGAGCTTCAACGGACCCGGTAACGCTGCTGATATACCCTGCTGTATAGAACTTGACGATAGTGCTAATGTTTATATTACGGGTTATGCTACGGTAAATCCAAGCAATCTTGATTACTGTACAATCAAATATAACAAACATGGGGAAGAACAGTGGGTAATGTATTATAACGGAACAGGTAATAGCTATGATCAGCCTACTGCCCTCGCGGTGGATAAAATAGGAAATATTTACGTTACCGGTTCTAGTAGAGGACCGGGGAACAATGACTATGCAACAGTCAAATATTCTCAAATAGTAGGGATTCAGCAAATATCTAACGAAGTACCGGCTAAATTCAAACTTTATCAGAATTTTCCAAATCCATTTAATCCTATTACAAAAATCCAATTTGAAATATCAAAATTGAGTGAAGTGAAGCTAATTGTGTATGATATTATGGGGAGAGAAATAAAAATACTTATTAATGATCAGTTAAAACCTAGCATTTATGAGGTTAATTTCGATGGAAATAATTTAAGCTCAGGAATTTATTATTACAGAATGATTACGGAAGAATATTCAGAGATAAAGAAAATGATTTTAGTTAAATAAAAAATCTTTTCTAAAATCTAATCAAGGAGGTAAAAAATGTCCACACCACATCCGGGTAAATGGAGACCCGTTTTTGTAACTCCATCACACGGGGAACAACCTAACGTTGTTCTTGATACAGAGCATATATCCGCTCACTCTGCTGTGATTTGTACAGATTTACAAAATCAGAAATGGAAGGTGTTCTATGGTTACCCGACTCATAGAGAAGGTCAGAACAATAAAGTTCAAACCCGAATTTGGGATCCTGAAAATCCCGGTGAACCACCTACACACCAAGATATTCCTGATTGGCCCATTCAGAATTCAGCGCGTCCTACACTTTTTTGCGGAGGTCATACATTTCTTTCCGACGGGAGAATACTCTGGTGTGGAGGGATGACTTTAGATGACCAGCAATCAGACGCTCCTCATTTCCCTGATACAGATATTTGGGGAAACAAATATACTTATCTTTTTAACCCAACTCCGCAGACACCCGGACAGGAATGGAATTATGCCAATAATCATGGAAATCCTTACTCAATGGCTGATGATAGATACTATCCCACTTTAATACATCTTGGAGTTATTCCTCAAGGTTCGCCAATTGGCAAGATTATTGCTTTATCGGGATGGAAAAATTTTGAGAGCATCAGCAAGTATGAACTTAACAGAGAACCTGAGTATTTTCACGAAGCAAACGGTTGGTCGCATTTTCCCTATTCAGGAGCAACACAACCTTTTAATGGTCCATTCGATTACTATCCGAGCATTCACCTTATTCCCTGCGGGCCGAATGCAGGAAAATTATTTATTAGTCTTCCAATGAAGCAATCTTATGTTTTCAATCCATTCTGGGATGGAGTACCTAATGGCGGATATTGGCAGGGCGTTGGAACAGCTCGAAGTAACTATCGTCTTAACGGAACATCGACTTTACTTCCATTGCTCCCACCTTATACATCCGCTAAAGTTTTAATAAGCGGGGGCAGTCCCAGTGAGCAAGGTTATGACAGCCACGCATTAAGATCAGCCGAAGTCATTGATATTGGGAGCAGTAGTCCTCAATGGACTACGATGAATAATTTTTTATTCTTTGCAAGGAAAAATCATGTGAGTTTAATGCTTCCAAATGATAAACTATTTGTTGTTGGCGGAAATGATTATGACTTTGGTGATTTTCCTGTTTATTCTGCAGAGTTAGTTGATACAACTCAATCAACTTTGCAATCATCCATGCTTCCTGCGCATGTTTACCCAAGAGAACATCATTTAACTTCTTTATTACTTCCGGATGGATCTGTTTTTCTTGGTGGCTCCGGAGAATTAGGAGGAGTCCACACTATAAAACATTTTGAGATATATGAACCGGGATATTTGTTTGAAGGAGATCCTCCTGAAATCTTATCATCTCCACTGGATATATCATATGGCAGTGCTTTTAGCATTGAGACCTCTCATCAAATTTCAACGATTAGATTAATTAAACTTGGCATTGTAACACACTCGACCGATATGAGCCAACTATCAGTAGGTTTAGCATTTCAAGCCGGTCCTTCTAATGGTTCATACCTATACACTGTAACTCCACCTCCGAATGCAAATATTGCACCTCCGGGGTTATATATGCTTTTTGTATTAAAGCATAAAAATCAGAGCATATCGGGTGAAACCGCGATACCGTCTGTGGCTAAAATCGTGAAACTTAGTTAAAAAAAACAGAATTAGATTCAGAGGCTATTTTCATTTGGAAATAGCCTCTTTTTTTGGATAAAAAACCTTATTTCTACATAGTCTTATATCTTGAAATATGATGGTATTTAAGGTAATTTAAGGCTTATCATTTTAAAATTATATAAATTTAATGGATTTTAAACTTGCCAACAAGATAACAGCCGGATTTGTGTTTCTGCTGTCCGCCATAGTGTATATAATTACAGTCCAGCCGACATTTTCATTCTGGGATTGCGGTGAATTTATTGCCTGCGCTTACACGGTTGGTGTTCCACACCCTCCCGGCGCTCCATTTTTTATTTTAATGGGTAAAATATTTACGCTTGTCCCGTCCGCATCGGACATAGGTTTGAGAATGAACTATCTGTCGGTGCTTTCCAGTGCCGGCAGTGTAATATTGCTATATCTCATTTCAGTGATCGCGATAAAAAACTGGAGAGGTGTTCCGAAAACAACATATGATATTCTTGTAGTTTGCGGATCTTCAGCCATTGGAGCATTGGCACTTGCTTTCAGCGATACATTCTGGTTTAACGCGGTGGAAACGGAAGTGTACGGTCTGGGAACGTTCCTTGTTGCCTTATGCATATACTTACTTATGGTTTGGTGGGAGAAGGCAGATGAAAAAGGCAGTGATAAGTATCTTCTTGTAATGGCATATGTAGTAGGTTTATCCATTGGTATTCATTTGATAGTTGTTCAATGTATTATAATTGCAGGTCTTATATTTTATTTTAGAAGATATGATTACAGCAGGAAAGGTTTATTGATTGCTTTTGGCGCATCCGCCTTAGCATTCTTCCTTGTTTATCCCTTCATTGTAAAAAGAATACCCGAACTGATACAAACCACAGGTTTCATTGGAATTGTACTTGTATTCGGAGTTTTAATAGCCGGAGTTTATATCTCCATTCAAAAGAAATCAGCAGCGCTGAATCTGCTGTTTATGTCGATATTCCTGATAGTGCTGGGATATTCAACATATACGTCGGTTTTGGTGCGTTCAGGAATACCTAATCTCCCGATCGATGAAAACCAGCCAGACAATATTGAAAAGCTGATATCTTATCTAAATCGTGAGCAGTATGGTGAGCAGCCTTTATTCCTGCCAAGAAGATATTCCCAGGAGCCTCAACATACTCCTACCTGGCAGAATTATTCCGGTGACATGGATTTCATGTGGACATACCAGATAAACAAAATGTTTAACAGGTACCTCCTATGGCAGTTTGTTGGCAGAGATGGGCATGATCAAAATGCCGGGGTAGATTTCACAAAGTTTTTTGCAATACCGTTTATATTAGGTCTGCTGGGACTCTTCTACCAGTTTAAAAAAGACTGGAGGCTTGCTTTCGTCTTCCTCGTTATGTTTTTGGTAATGGGTGTATTAACAGCCCTCTACCAGAACCAGCAGGATCCGCAGCCCCGGGAACGTGATTACTTTTATGTTGGGGCATTCAT